>NZ_JBNQGD010000060.1:0-18794 GCF_050436765.1 Arachidicoccus sp.
AAAATAAACAAAAAAATCCAAAACGCATACAAACTTTTTTATATAAAACGACTCTTTTCTGCGGCTGCGATATTGTTATTGCTATTGTTAGGGACCTTCTTTGTGCAATTACACTGGAATAAAAAAACTAAAATAACAAAAGCCGGTAATCATAAGCAGGTCCAAGATGCTTCACCTGCGGCTGTAAGAGCCGTATTAACCTTAGCCGACGGAAGTAAAATAACCCTCGACCCATCCAAAAATGGTCAATTGGCAAGGCAGGGCAATACCGTGATTTCAAAGAATAATGGCAAGATTTCGTATCAAGGGAAAAAGGTTTCACAGCTGAGCTATAATATATTAAGCACTGGTCGCGGCGAGCAATCCCCATCACTGATCTTGTCCGACGGCACAAAAGTATGGTTGAATGCCGCTTCATCCATTCGTTTCCCGGTCGCTTTCTTGGGTGATACAAGACAGGTGGAGCTTACCGGTGAAGCCTATTTTGAAGTAGCTAAGAATCCACATCGACCGTTTATTGTAAAGGCAAGTAAATCAAGTATTACAGTGCTCGGAACCCATTTCGATGTGATGTCCTACAAAGACGAACCCTATGTAAAGGCGACGCTCCTTGAAGGTTCCATTCAATTTACTTGCGACAAGGAGGAAAAGCTGCTAAAACCAGGGCAGCAAGGAAAGGTAAATCAAAATGGCGGTATTATTCAAGTAAAAAAAGTAGATACAGATAATGCCGTTGATTGGATGCATGGACAACTATCTCTGAACAGTTTAGACGTTAAAGCAATGATGCGCGAAATATCCCGATGGTACGATGTAGATATACGGTATGTAGGCGTTGCACCTAAACTTAGTTTTAGTGGCTCTATTAGTAGAAACTTAGATCTCTCCAATATACTTACAGCACTCGATGCCAATGGAATAAGAACGCAACTTAAAAATAAAATATTGACAGTCTATGGCAACTAATTTATTTAACCAAAACGAAGCCCCATGAAATAAAACAATAAGAAAATTGAAAGGCAAGGACATAAAAAACCGGAAGTGTTTGACGGCAACTTCCGGCAGATGTGGGCCTTGCAGAAAACCAGATGAATGTTAAGTTAAAACCGATTTTTCACTAAAACCCATACAAATGTATGAAAAATACAACTTTCTACCATGTAGAACGGCATAGGCAATATTTGATTTCTAAAATTTGGAAAATTATGCGATTGGTATCTGCTTTGATATTGTTCACAGCATTACATCTTAGTGCTAAAACAAGCGCACAAAAAGTATCATTAAATTCTAAGAACATCTCCATAGAAAAAGCACTTGAAAGCTTTAAAGCACAAACAGGTTATTCTTTTATCTGGAATGATCAATTGATAGTTGGTGCACCTCATCTGGATTTGCATCTACATCAGGTAACATTAAAAGACGCGCTAAATGCATGTTTTGAGAAATTGCCCATTTCTTATAACATCGTAAACAAACTTGTGTATTTAAAGTCAAAGCCAACTTTTACAAATATAGAAAAACAAGTAAAAGTAATCGTTCAACAATATCAAATACACGGGAAGGTAACAGATACAACCGGTAAAGCTATTGGAGGCGTTTCGGTTGTGATCGTTGGGACTAAAAAGGGTACCATTACAGATGGCAATGGCGATTATGAAATAACTGTAGATAAAGGAAATATGCTACAATTCAGTTATGTTGGGTTTAAAGCGCAAAATATAGTTTTTGAAAAACAATCAACCATCAACATTTCTTTAGTGCCTGTTACAGCCGAATTAGAAGAAATGGTAGTCGTAGGTTACGGTAAAACGAAAAGAAGCGATTTGACGGGTGCCGTAAGCACGGTAAATGCAAGTTCATATAAGGATCAACCCATTGTAGATATTAGTTCTGCGCTACAAGGCAGAGTAGCCGGCGTTTCGGTATCTAATAGCTCTGGAGCGCCAGGCGCTGATGTCAAAATAAGAATTCGCGGAGCCAACTCTGTCAATTACAGCAATAATCCACTATACGTTGTAGACGGGATTGCTTTAGGTTCTGCAAACTTTAGCCAATTAAATGTGGACGACATAGCATCTATGGAAATACTTAAAGATGCATCAGCAACCGCTATCTATGGCTCTCGCGGTGCTAACGGTGTTGTCATCATTACGACTAAAAAAGGTAAGATTAGTCCGCCTGAAGTTACCTACAAAGGGTTCTTGAGCTTTAACAGCCCGATGAATAAATACGACCTGATGAATCCGTTAACTTATGCTACCATCGCTAATCTAAACAATCCGGGTAGCTATCCTAATGCGCAACAATATGCATCCACACAAGCTACGAATTGGCAAGATTTAATCATTAAAAAATCCTCTACCCAGAGTCACCAACTGTCAATAACCGGTGGTACCGAAAATTCTAAATATTATGTTTCTGCTTTCTATGTTGATCAAGGCGGCTTATTATTAAATACCTCTCAAAAAAAATTTGGCGCCAGGTTTAATATCAATTTAAAGCTCAGCAAACGCCTAACTGCTGATGCAGACGTATATCTAGCAAGATTTAACGCACACAATAATAGCGACATCGGATCAAAGGGCAATCCGGTCATGTCTGCTATCGCCTGGCCCACGTTAACCCCTGTTTATGATTCTTTAGGTAATTATAATGCACATATCAGCTCCCCTATATGGGCACAGCCTTATATGACATTGAAAGAGAGGGATAATAATACTTTCTCCAATGTAGGTGTATTTAATGGCCATGCAAAATATGAAATTGCACCTTGGCTTTCTTTAAATATTCGTGCAGGGTTGGATATGTCTATTATTAAAAATGCCTATTTTAATGACAAATGGATTACGAATGCAAGCCCCTCAGCAGGAGAATCTAGTAGCGATAACTATACCTTCCAAAATAGTAATTCACTTGAATTTAATAAAACATTCGGCAGAAACAGCTTAAACGCAGTAGCGGTACTGGAATCTACCTCTAATAAATTCGATAATTTTTTGGCGGCCGGAACTGGTTTGACTTCTTCCAATTACAGTTATTATAATCTAGGGTTGGCAGCGGCTCAGGCAATTCAATCCGGTTATTCCAATTGGTCGCTATTGTCTTATATCGGTCGCATCAATTATACTTATAACGATAAATATCTATTAACGGCAACTATAAGACGTGACGGGTCTTCAAAATTTCAGGGAAATAACAAATGGGGCACTTTCCCTTCCTTTGGATTTGGATGGAAAGCTTCCAATGAGCAATTTATTAAGAACTTAAATCTATTCTCTAATCTTAAAATCAGAGGCGGCTGGGGAATCACAGGAAACCAGGCGGTACCGCCCTATAGCACGCTAGGTTTACTTTCTTCTATGAACTTTTCATATGGGACTACAACACCTTCAACAGGATATGGAATAGGCAACCCGTCTTCTGATAATTTGAAATGGGAAACTACTAAACAGGCAGATTTGGGGGTTGATATGAGCTTCTTGAAGAACGCTTTGAGTTTTTCATTTGATTATTACGATAAAAAAACTACCGGACTATTATTGGATGTACCCATTACAAACTACAATGGCGGAGGTACAATGCTTCAAAACATTGGCTCGATAAGGAATAAAGGTTTTGAATTTTCAATTAATGCGACGCCAATAGCTACTAATAATTTCAGCTGGAATACTAATTTCAATTTTGCTACCAATCGTAATAAAGTACTTAATCTTGGGGGCGCCGATATGATAAAATTACCTTGGCTCGCAGGCGGATTAATCAGCACAAATATTCAAGTCGTTAAAGTTGGGCAACCTTTAGGTTCATTTTACTTAATTCCTTGGGAAGGTGTATACCAGGCAAATGACGGAGCTCATAAAGCGGGCGATCCCAAATACACGGATGTAAGCGGAAATGGAACGATAGGATTTGAAGATCAAAAAATAGTCGGTTCTGCGATGCCCAAATATCAATTTGGCTTTAATAATACCTTTACGTACAAGAACTTTGATTTAAACATCTTTATTCAAAGTTCACAAGGCAACAAGATATTTAATGCCACTTATGCAGCAGCGGCGGTACCTACTAGCGATGTTGCCAATATTACACTAGCAGATGCAGCGAACTACTGGACTAGTACCAATACAGGCTCTACTTGGGCTAATCCCGCTAACCATACTAAAAGCTGGGTGGAGTCAACCCAGTTTTTGCAAGATGGTAGCTATATCAGACTAAAAAATGTAAGCCTCTCCTATAATATCAATAAGAAATATTTAAAATTCGCAGCCGTTAAGGTTTTTGCCAGCGCTCAAAACTTGGCAACGATTACTAAATATAAAGGTTTTGATCCGGAAGCCACAAGCACCCCCTCGACCAGCGATTCTAATAATGGTATTGATGTTGGCGCATATCCTTCGCCAAAGACAATAACCGTCGGTATTCAACTTAATTTTTAACAATGGCTAAATTATTATATATGAAAAAATATTTCTTGGGCTTATTGGTGATGTCCATGTTGACATTTTGGGGATGTTCAAAAAGTTTCTTAGATGAAACCCCGAAAGGAAGCCTAGTTCCCCAAAATTTTTATAAAACGTCAAACGATCTAACAATTGCTTGCTCCGGTATTGCCTATCAAATGGGAGCCTGCTTCAGTTTGGTAACACCCACGTATTTTGGCGCCGATGATATAACAGCAAAACGTACCGGAAACAAAATTGTTTTTTCCGACTACGATGTATTTGTTGATAATAATACTAAGGCTTCAAATGCTAGAATGTCTGCTTACTTTTGGAACCCATTATATGCAACCATTAAACAGGCAAATGCGCTAATCGCTAATTATAAGAATGCAAAGGAAGCCACAATTGCGCAGCAAAATAATGCTGGCGGCTACGCGTATTTTATAAGAGCTACCTGTTATTTCTACCTTACGAGAACTTTTGGCAATATTCCTATGCCACTATTGGTAAGTACCGATTCTCTTCAAAACTCAACCGTTGAATCAATATACACACAAATTGTTAGCGATTTGAAAAATGCGGAAACAATGCTACCCAATCATTGGACAGGCAATCAACAACAAAATGGTATAGACATTTTACCCACGGCTGGTTCAGCAAAAGCAATGTTGGCTGAAGTATACCTTACAATGGCTGGATGGCCTTTGAAACAAACAGATAAATATGCGCTTGCTGCACAAAAAGCCAAAGAAGTAATCGATAACAAAGCATCCTGGGGATATGATTTATTGCCCAATTATGGAGATTTATGGCAGATCGGGAACAAGTTTAATAAAGAAGCCATTTTTGCTTGTTATTATAACAATCAAGCACCAAATACCGGCTTTTACAACGGTACAGAAATGGGGCCTCCATCTTTAGCGCCGGCAGAAGAAGGTGGTTGGGACGATTTATTTGGTGAAATTACCTTCTTTAAAAATTTTCCGGAAGGTCCTAGAAAAGCGGCAACATATCAATACCAATATTTCCCGAACAATAATCCTGCGCTGGCTACAGATTGGGAACACGATGTTCAAAAACATCCTTACTTCTTAAAATACAGAGATGATGTTTCCTACAATTGGACAACACATAAATCAAATAACTGGTGGGGAAGTGCGACCAGCTATCTGCTACGCTATTCTAATGTTTTGTTGACTTATGCAGAAGCAGAAGCTATGTCTGCCGGTCCGGATGCAAGTGCTTATGCTGCCGTAAACCTAATAAGAGCCAGGGCTGCCGGACATTTGAATGACTTACAGGCCGGACTTTCTCAAACAGCTTTCAGAGATTCTGTCGTAGCAGAAAGGGGTTGGGAATATGCAGCTGAGTTTGGTTCAAGATGGTATGATTTATTAAGAACCGAGACAGTAGCAAAAGTGAATTCAACCAGAGACGCAGGTGAAGTACCTCTCACCAATCAACCCGATGATGCTAATCACGCGTATTACTTGTCCCCTATTCCTATTACACAATAATTTCTTAATTATAATGGACGTATTATAAACAATTTAATTAGAAGCAAAAGGCCTGGTGAGAACATGACAGCCAGTCTTTTGCTCCTTTGCCTTTTTTTCTTTCATCTAAAAAATCAAAAAAATGAAAAAAATTATTTGTTTTTTAATGTTGACTACTTTTTTTTCTTGTGCTAAACAAAGTAATGCTTTTTTAAAACCTTCGGCGATGCAAAGTGCTGTCAAATTGAGCCCCGTGACAACTTTGCAAACCGATTCCGCCTCACTAATTGGCTGGGATTTATTATTCCAAGATGAATTCTCTGTAGGTTCAAATTTCGATTCAACTAATTGGAGCTTTTGCCCAAGAGCCAATCCTGATTGGGCAAAATATTTAACTTCTACCAGTCACTATGCAAATTTAGCAAATAATAATCTGCAACTAACAATGGATAATGCTGTGATCGCCGGCGATACAATTGCCTATCATTCTGGAGGGATACAAACTTATGGTAAGTTTACTTTTACCTACGGAAAGGTACAGGTAAGGGCAAAGTTTACACAAGGGCAAGGTTCTTGGCCGGCTATTTGGATGATGCCCGAAACGGCAACTTATGGTGGTTGGCCCAATAGCGGCGAGATTGACATTATGGAACACCTAAATAATGATAGTATCTTTTATCAGACTTTGCATGGACAGTCTCTAAGCTCGGGACATGCTTTCACCAAAGGATTTAATGTTAATCAATATAATACTTATGGCATAGAATGGTTTCCCAATGCGCTTACCTTCTATGTAAATGACGTAGTTGTCGGAACTTATAGTAGATCAAGTACCGGCGGAACCGCACAATGGCCATTTAATATTCCTTTTTATGTAATCCTAAATCAATCAGGTGGCGGAAGCTGGGGCGGTCCAATAAACAATACCAACTTGCCATTTAATATGATGGTTGATTATATAAGAGTGTATAAACCCGATACTTCCATTGTTTCTGAAGGGGTATATAATATTTCTACTTCTATGAACAATACAAGCAATTTAGATTTATACAATGGCGTAGCAAAAAATGGCACAAATATCATTTTGTGGCACAAAACAGGCGGAAGCAACCAAAAGTGGATATTTATAGATTTAGGAAATGGATATTTCAAAATCAAACCTGTAAATGATTCTACTTTGGCATTAACGGTTCCCAATAATGTGAATACCGCCGGAACGCAATTGCAACTTCAAACGGATGTTAATAGTACCGGACAACAATGGAAAATAACAAGCCAGGGTAACGGTCTGTTTACTTTGTCGCCAAAATGCGCTGCCACTACTTCAATGGACGCTTCAGGAGCATCGATAAATGATGGTACGAAAATTATTATTTGGACGGCAAATGCGGCAATAAACCAGTCATTTATTTTACGAAGAGTGCAATAATTGCGGCCTTGACTATGAAGGAGTGTAAACTAAGTCTCCGGTACTTAATTGAAAACAAAATACCTCAACACAACTTATTTTACACTCCCTCATTTGCCTATTTTTTACTGTATTGTTGTAATCTATCCTAAAATACACATATGAATAACAGAGATGGATTAAAAAATCATTCATCGCCCCCTCATCGCCTCCTCATCGCCTCGTCATACACTACCCTATCATTGTTATCTCCATTTCTACTAAAATGCATTTCTCTTCACAACAATAAATGCTTCTATTCCCATCGGGCAATAGCTATTATTTAATGGTGGCAGGTTAGAACTTTTATTTTATGTAATCTCCTGGACATCATTTTTTATCCATAACCATTTAAATAAAGTTATTTTAGTATGTCCGGGTAAATATGCAGTTTCTTTTCATATAAATTCAAATTCACCTACAAAATTCATCAATCCTAATTAACTTCGCCACACATTAAACAATAAAACTAAGTATTCTTTTCCCAATCAATGAATGTATCTTCATTTATCGCAAAACGTATTGCCTTTAACCGGCAGAAATCTTTTTCAAGATTCATTATTCGCTTAGCCACCTTGGCCACCGCGATAAGCGTTGCTGCAATGATCATATCCTCCTCATTTGTCAGTGGATTTCAACAAGCCGTCAGTCAAAAAATTTTTAGCTTTTGGGGACATTTGCGCGTGCAGCAATACGAACCCGCGAAATCAATAGTAGCAGAAGAGGCACCCTTGCAGCAAAACGCGCAGGTGTACAATATCATTCGCCACAATAGCAATGTAAAAGAGGTACATCCATTTGCCACTAAATCGGCGGTAATTGAGAAAAATAAAGATATTGAGGGCATTTTAATCAAAGGTGTCGATAAACATTACGATTTTAATAATTTGCATGCCTTTTTACAAAAAGGGCGGTGGCTCCGTTTTAATGATTCATCCTATAGCAAAGAAATAGTCATTTCCCAGCCGGTCGCCAGCGAGTTGAACATTAAAATCAATGACACCGTATTTATATATTTCATTTCAAGCCAATACGGCAAAGCAAGTGTGCACAAACTTCGTGTAAGCGGCATCTACAAAACGGGTATTGACGAATATGATAAACTTTTTGCCATCGGGGATATTCGCTTAATCAGAAGGGTGAACGGGTGGCACAAAAATGAAATAGGCGGTTATGAAGTATTTTTAAAGAATTATCGTTTAATGGACACTACCTCACAATTACTGAACAATGAACTACCCGGTTCCTGGATGAGTAAAACCATACGCGATGTCTACCCCAACATTTTTGACTGGCTAAATATTCAGGATGTAAATAAAAATGTTATTTATATAATAATGTCTATAGTGGCGATTATCAATTTGATTACCTGCCTGCTGATACTGGTCCTGGAAAGGATGAAGATGACCGGTATATTGAAATCTGTCGGCAGTAGCAATTGGGTGATACAAAAAATATTCCTTTATCACTCTTCTCTTATTGCTATCAGGGGAGTGCTATACGGCTTTATATTTGGTATCGGCATTTGCCTTTTACAACAATATACCGGCTTTCTCAAACTTGATGAATCGGCTTATTATGTAAGTGTAGCACCGGTAGTCATCGTCTGGCCGGAAGTCATAATGATTTGTGTTGCCACCATTGTTATCTGTTATCTATCACTATTACTTCCTACCATTTTTGTAAAAAGAATAAGACCTGTTCAGGCTATTAAATTTGATTAATACTATGCGGCAAAAACCCATTGACCCGGCGATGCAACCCTATTTGGATGGAAAAGTAATCTTATTGGACAAGCCGCTGCACTGGACTTCTTTTGATGCGGTCAAAAAAATACGCCTGCTGACGGGGGTTTCAAAAGTCGGTCACGCAGGTACATTAGACCCTTTGGCAACCGGCTTACTTATCATTTGCACGGGTGCTTTCACCAAGAAGATAAATGAATATATGGCCCAGGAAAAAGAATACACCGGAAGTATTACCCTGGGTGCAACCACGCCTACTTTTGATCTGGAAAGTGAACCGGAAAACTTCAAGGACTTTACCACTATTACCAAACAGGACATTTTAAATTGTACGAATAAATTTAAGGGGGAAATATTACAAACACCGCCCATTCATTCGGCCATCAAAAAAAATGGAAAACCGGCCTACCTGGCCGCTCGCAAAGGAGAAGACATACAACTTGATCCACGTAAAATAACCATAAGGGAATTTGAAATAACCGAAATAGCTTTACCGAAAGTATTCTTCAGAGTCTCGTGCGGTACGGGAACATATATTCGTACATTAGCCAATGACTTCGGCAAAGAATTGGGGGTAGGTGGTTATTTAAGTTCTTTATGTAGAACAAAAATTGGCAATTTCTCTGTTAACGACGCCTATAGTATTGACTCTTTTATCCAGCAAATAGCCGAGCAAAAAGCACAGGGGAAATCTAAGAGAGTCTAATCTTTTCTTGCCTGTAAAGTAAAGCCCACAGTTGTCCCTACGTTGAGTTTGCTGCGAATATGGATAGTTTGCTGATGTGCTTCAATAATATGTTTGCAGATGGCCAGCCCCAAGCCCGTGCCGCCACTATTGCGGCTCCGACCAGCATCGGTACGATAAAAACGCTCAAAAATTCGGGGCAAATGCTCTTCCGCGATTCCCATTCCATTATCACTTATCTCTATCAATGCTCTTGCTCCGTCGGGCTTGTAAATACTTGCTACCACTTGTGCGGAAGGCGGGCAATACTTAACAGCATTAATCAATAAATTAGTGAGGACCTGCCTTATTTTTTCCTTGTCTGCAAACACATGAACCGGTGCCTCGCATCCTTTTTTAATAGAAAAATTAATTGATTTATTCGCATCGGTAGCTTGTATATTTTCAAAAACTTCTTTAATCAAATCTTGAATAATGAAATCTTGTTTATTGATGCTTTGTTTACCCGATTCTAAACGAGCTATTTCATCTATATCATTTACCAAATGCACCATTCTATCGATGTTCGAAGAGGCCTTTGTTATAAATTTTCGGTTCAATTGCTCGTCCTCTAAAGAGCCGGACAACAAAGTATCTAAATAGCCTTGAACAGCAAAAATGGGGGTTTTGATTTCATGCGAGAAGTTTTGCAAAAATTCACGACGATATTTTTCTGTTGAGCGCAAGGACTCTAATTCCTCGTTTTGTTTTTCCGCCCAGGCCTGCACGTCTTCTTCAACTTCCTGAATACTCTTTTGCGGAAGAACATATTTGTAATACATCTCTTCACGCTTACTCGCTTTGGTTTGATAAATGAATTTATAGATTAATTTTATTTTCCGATAAATAAATCGACGCAACACTTCTCTAAATATAAAGAAGTTACAAATAAATACGCAGAGCACCGCGACAAGCGCAAGCCACCACTTAGTCGAAGACAGAAGAAAACATATCCCTACCGGAATGCTCGCTAAGAGAGCCGTATAAAGAGCCAATTGAGTTGGCGAAAAATTCTTTGCAGCCATATTATCTTTTTTATAAATACTAAATAACAAACTTATACCCTACTCCTTTAACGGTAGATATACAATCTAAGTTTAATTTCTGCCTTATTTTGCGAATATGTACATCAATGGTCCTATCCCCTACAATTACTTCTGAGCCCCAAACTTTATTCAAAATTTCATTGCGAAGAAATACACGCCCAGGTGTAGAAGCTAATAAATATAATAATTCAAATTCCTTTTTTGCCAATATTACATCTTGCTGATCTATGGTTACAACAAAACGAATGGGATCAATTTTCATATTTTCAATCGCAATAATCTTGTCTCCTATATCCTCTTTTTTCGCTCTTCTGAAAAGAGCATTTATCCTACTGATCAACACTTTTGGGGAAATCGGCTTGGTAATATAATCATCTGCTCCACTTTCCAGGCCTTTTATTTCGTTTGAATCATCATCTATAGCTGTCAAAAAAACGATCAAGGTATCTTCAAATTGAGGCAATGAACGTAATATCTCGCATACTTGCATTCCACTATAAAAAGGCATCATCATATCCAGAATAATCAAATCTGGTTTACTTTCCTTTGCCTTCTCTATCGCCGCCTTACCATCTTTAGCCGTAATAACCTCATAATTCTCGTTGCGAAGATTATATCCGATAATCTCTAAAATATCTTCTTCATCATCTGCAATCAGTACTTTCTTTGGGCTTGTCTTCATAATAATTTATTTACACAAAAATAATTTCAAAACCAAGATAAGCTAGAATTTTGTCATTATATAATTGTTAAGCGTATTTGGTCGTATTTTTGCAGTGTACTTTTCCCAAACTACTAATTAATCATAAGGACTCAATTTAATCAAACAAATGAAAAAAGTATTTACTTTCTCCTTTTTACTAGTATGCACATTCATAGCGCACGCGCAAAAAATACCGTTTTCCCGGCAATATTCTCACGAACAAGTGGACAGAGCGCAGCTCTCCATTTGTGGCTTGGATGGCACAAAAGATGGTAATTTTACACCTTATGCAGACAATGCCGCATTAAACAAAGTTGCCAATAATGCTATCAACAAGCAGGTCGACCATTTACAAAAAGAAATTGAAAATAAGGATTTAAACAACAACGATAAAATAAAATATCTCCGTGGTCTTTACGAGCTTCTATATGCCTATCGAAATTATTTCATTGGTCAGCAGATAAGTGGCGCTCAGCTCGTAAATGTTTTAAAGGGCTACCAGGAAGCAATGGATCTGGAAATAAAAGGCCAGGACATTACCCCCGTTATCGTTAAATACAAATACGAAGTAGCCGCATTACTTACCATGAATATGGCCTTCAAAGATAATCCGGGCAAAAGTGGCTTCAGTAATATTTTAATCAATAAAGAAATAGCACTTCACCCGACAATAGCTTTGGAGATTTTGGACAAAAACCCGGGATTTCCGGCTACAGACAGTGTGATAAAGGCCGTTGCACTAGATAGTGCCGATGCATTATACAACTATGCCTCCTCTTATACTCAACTAGGTGAACGCATTCGCAAAAGCAAAGATCCTTTGGTTAGTATTATTGCCAGAATAGCCAGCTCACGCAGTAGTGATGGCAGTTTTTCGGGTCGTCAATATATGCCTTTCTTAGACGCCATTTATCATGGCAGTCTCACAATGGATGAGGTGGGAGATGCAATAGCTGACCCCGTAAAATATTTTAAGTTGCTGGTAAAAACAGAAATAAATTATGCCGGACGCGCTTTACATCAGGATACCGCGATGGCCTGGCAAACAATTATCAATAAAATTCATGTGGAAGGTGTTGATAATTTTATAAATAAGGTAAATGGCTTACACGAAAAGACCAACGACATCCGCTACGCGTGCCTGAAACCTCTCTCCGCTTTAGATTTATACTACCTGGTCGTTTCAAGCGAAGAAGAGATCTATACCTCGAGTTATATTAATGGGAAAGATTATGGCCTATACAATCTTTTGTGGCAAAAGGGAGGCAAAGACATGACAGGCGACGGCCTGCTGATGGCCGTAAATTTTGATCACTTTAGAAAGTGGATAAAGATGGCCGCCAATTACAATACACTGGATAATTTTTTGGGGCGCATGAACCCTAATAATGCGCAACTACTGATGAAAGCCTTTGTTCGCGGGTTAGATAAAGGTAAAGGCGCCAATGACCTGGAAGATGCGGTCGATGTAGCCGGAAGCTACTCAAGTCTCAACAACCCTCAAATTCAAAAGTTAGTGTTAGACGAAGTACAAAATAATTTAGAGTTGGCCAAACAAACGCACAATGAGAAGGCATACAATATTTACGATATTCTCAACACGCTTTTCCTTTCTATGGACCCGGCCAACAATATCGATGTTTCCGCCAAGCTTGGGATAGAACCCGTTTACTTTATGCCCATCAATAACCTAAAAGATTCAAGTGGAAGAATTATCATACAACAGTTTACTTATGGAGACCCGGATGGATTGATGAATTATAACATGTTTATGAATGCTTTTAATATTAAAGGTTGGAAAACAACGAGCAACCAATACTGGTCGCAAGTTTCTTCTACAACGGGTACACCAATTACAATTTACACCAACAAACCGTTAGATGAGCTAAAGGCGCTGGACGATGAGGCCCAGCAAAAACTGGACAGCTATCTGAAAGACAATAACCTACATCCTACATTGGTATTTCACCGCGGACATAGTTATTATTTGCCAACAACGATCGAACAATTGGTGCCTTCGGCAAGAGTTGTGTTGCTAGGTAGTTGTGGCGGCTTTCAGAGTTTGAATAAAGTATTAGAAAAAGCACCCGAGGCACAAATTATTTCTTCCAAACAAACCGGTGTGGGAGATCTGAATACACCCGTAATTGTAGGGATCGTAAAAACTTTGCAGAAAGGGGACAACTTGAATTGGGTGAAGATGTGGAAAGATTTTTCGGCTCAATTACATGGAGATGCGCGCTTTGCCGATTATGTACCACCCTATCAAAACCTTAGTGCCGTATTTATAATGGCCTATCAAAAACTGCAACAGAAAGAAAAAGAAAAAGCAGATAGTATAGATGTGAGCAATGCTACTTCTAAAAATTAAAATTCAAAGCCGCTTAAAAAATAAGCGGCTTTTTTATGCCTTCTTTTACGGAAGCTACTTGTTTACAATGCCTGCTCCGGCAACCTGGAAGCGAGCCAGCTATTTTTTACCGGGACAATCCATTGATGCAGCCATTGTTCTTTTGTGGCTACCAGGTTATTAAAATACAAAGTATCCGTATCTATAAATTTATTTTCAAGCGCATAATTTAATTGGGCTAAAGGCAGTAGTTGCACTTTATCATTCACTATAAATGCCAAAGAACTGCGATCAAACATCTTTACAGAAAAGCCTTTTTCGATCTCCTTGACAAATCTTACCGAGCTGTCGGTACTGCAACCACTTATTTTCTGATGGGTCTCATCGGCCATAATCACGAGGAACTGCCCGAAGAATAAATTAGCATATCCCTTATTGGCTGCCCCATGCGTCTGCCAATCGGCCAAAAATAATTCGATATCTTTCTCTAATTCCAATGCTTCAGCAATAGAAAATAAACGGCTACTTTGATAAATCCATACACGCGATTCAGCCGGGAAATCAGTAGGTACATGTTGTTGATAATTTAAATCCATAATTTTTCTTTTTAAGTTTACTCCATAGACGCTGCAATCAGTTCTGCAAGATCTAGTATTTCGATAGACTCTTCTTTGCCTTTACTCTTTATACCGTCCGTCATCATCGTATTGCAAAAGGGGCAAGCGGCTGCAACGATTTGCGCCTGGGTGTCTATCGCCTCTTCGGCTCTTTTAGTGTTGACTCTTTTATCGCCCTTTTCTTCTTCTTTAAACATTTGCGCACCACCCGCTCCACAGCATAATCCTTTACTGCGACAGTGTTTCATCTCCACTAATTCAACATCCAAAGCTTCCAAAACTTTACGAGGAGCCTCATAAATGTTATTGGCCCGACCTAGGTAACAACTATCGTGGTAGGTAACCTTCTTGCCCTTGAAAGTGCCACCCTCTTTCAAGACAATTTTACCTTCATCCAACAATTGTTGCAAAAAAGTACTGTGATGTATCACTTCGTAATGGCCACCCAAAGCGGGGTATTCATTCTTTATAATATTGAAACAATGCGGGCAAGTAGTCACTATTTTTTTTACCTGGTAATTATTTAAAACTTGAATATTGCTATAGGCCATCATTTGAAAAAGAAACTCGTTACCGGCTCTTCTTGCCGGATCTCCGGTGCAAGACTCTTCTTTTCCCAAAATAGCATATTTAACCCCGGTTTTATGTAAAATAGTAGCAAATGCCTTGGTAACATTTTGCGCGCGCTGATCAAAACTTCCTGCACATCCCACCCAAAACAAAACCTCCGGTGTGTCATTGCTCATCAGCATTTCAGCCATTGTAGGAACCTTCATTCAAAAATTTTTAATATGAAATAGGAATATTTATCGCACACAAAGATAAGCTATTGACCTAATCAAAACAGGCTTTAGACTTAAATGCACAAGCCCCGCTGATTAAAATCAGCACTGAATGGCGGTTTGCCCAAATACTTATTTTTAGTTTTTACATTTTACTTTTACTTTTGGCTAATGAATGTTCAAATAGAAGAAAGTTGGAAGCGGGTTTTGCAAGAAGAGTTCTCTAAAGACTACTTTGCTGGTATCGTCGATTTTCTGAAGGCGGAGAAAGCCCTGAAAAGAGAAATATTCCCGCCAGGCAATTTAATTTTTAATGCTTTTGCACAAACGCCATTTGATAAGGTAAAAGTGGTACTACTTGGACAAGACCCTTACCATAATCAGGGCCAGGCGCATGGGCTTGCATTTTCCGTCCCAAAAGGCGTACGCATCCCCCCTTCCCTTCTCAATATGTATAAAGAATTGCATACAGATATCGGAATGCCCATACCCAAGACAGGCGATCTCAGCTATTGGGCACAACAAGGCGTTTTACTTCTAAATGCCACCCTTAGCGTACGTGCACACGAGGCTAATAGTCATGCCAAAATTGGTTGGACTACTTTCACCAATGCAGTCATTGAAAAAATATCTGCTGAAAAGAAAGGAATTGTATTTCTATTGTGGGGAAGATTTGCGCAAGAAAAGCAAGCATTGATTGACCAATCAAAGCATTATATTTTAACGGCAGCTCATCCTTCTCCATTAAGTGCGCATAATGGATTTTTCGGATGCAAACATTTTAGCAGAACGAATGAGTTACTGCTAAAACAACATCAGACAGCTATTGACTGGAAGATTCAGGATGAGTAAAAACGTACAACAAAGGCTTTCCGCCTATAAAAAATATGAAACTATTTAAAGATATATTCGGCCGTATTTGGGCATTGTGGGGACTACTTCTTTTCGTGGCAACGATGATTGTAGCACTGCTATTTATGTCACCGTGTTTTTTGCTGAAGGACCCCCAGCGTGCAGGCTTACAGCAGAAAGTTTCGCGGGTTTGGATGCGCGTATTCCTAACCTTAATAGGATGCCCATTGAAGATTAAGAACAAAAAGGTTTTTGAAAAGAATAAAAATTACGTCGTCGTCTGTAACCACAATAGTTTGATGGATGTGCCGGTAACCAATCCGTTTATGGCCGGACCTACCAAAACAATTGCGAAAAAGAGTTTTGCGAAAGTTCCTTTATTTGGATGGATCTATAAATGGGGTTCTGTATTGGTGGACCGGGATAGTGATAAAAGTCGCAAACAAAGTTATCTTGACATGAAAGAAGTGCTGGCTTTAGGTATGGATATGGTTTTATATCCCGAAGGCACACGCAATAAAACAAATCAGCCACTGAAAAAATTTCATAGTGGCGCCTTCAAACTGGCAGTGGAAACCCAAACGGAGATACTGCCGGCCCTACTTTTTAATACGAAAAAGATACTGCCGGCCAATAAATTCTTCTACCTTATGCCTCATCACATAGAATTACATTTCCTTACGCCTACCAGCCCGGTTGGTTTTACAGCGGAAGCGCTAAAAAGTAAAATCTTTGAAGAAATGTGGAATTATTACGAGGCAAACTATTAAAGAGAAAAAGTTACTGTTTTGCGAACTCTTCTCTTATAATAAAGAAAAACCACGGAGCAGCTTAAACCAATAACGCCTTCGATAATGACCGTAGCCTTGGCGCCAAAAATAGAAGCCAGAAACCCTATGAGTAGACTACCGATGGGAATTACGCCTTGATAAGACATAATAAAATAGCTGATCACACGCCCACGCATTTTATCTGAAACATGTGTCTGCAGATAGGTATTGGTAGCGGAGGTTTGTGACATCATTCCTAGTCCACAAATTACGGCAAAAAACAAAGCAACATTCAAATTAAGACTGGATGACAACAATAATACACCCAAAGAAAATATCATACTGGAAAACAATACGACGCGCAGCATATTTTTATTAGGCTTTAAGCCGGCAATATAAACCGTACCTAATAAGGCGCCGATACCGGCCGCACTTTCAAACCAACTAAAAGTAGCTGCGTCCCCTTTAAAAATATCTTTGGCAAAAATGGGTAATAGTGTACTGAAAGGAATAACAAAAAGGCTATATCCGGCCATTAATAAAATCAGCGAAGAGAAATCGGGCAAGCTTTTTATATAGTCGTATCCTTCTTTCAACGCCGCCCAAATACTTTCTCCGTTTTTCTCAATTTTAGGCAAATTCAATTTCATCATTATCAATGAAAATATGACAAAAAAGTAGCTGACGAAATTGATAAAAAAACACGCGGTATTACCTAGCGTACTCAATAATACGCCACCAACTGCCGGGCCCAAAATGCGCGTAAGGTTGGCCATAGAAGAGTTGAGTGCAATGGCATTGGACAAATCTTCTTTATGTTCAATCATTTCTACCAGTAATGACTGCCGGGCCGTTGTGTCAAAAGCGGTGATGATACCTTGAATAAGGCTAAGCAAAATAATGATGGCAACATTATCCATGTTTAAATACACAAAAAGCGTAAAAATACCAGCCTGCAACATCAATAAGATCTGGGTAATCAATAATATTTTGTGTTTATTATGCCGATCCGTATAACTGCCCGCATAAGGCGATAACAACAAAGAGGGAATAAGGTTGGCAAACATGGTAAGTCCCAATATAAACGCGGAATGGGTAAGTGAATAGATAATCCAGCTCACCGCTACTTTTTGCATCCAGGTTCCTATCAAAGAAACGGATTGACCACTAATAAAATATCTAAAATTTCTGGATGATAACGAACGAAATATCTGCATACTAAAACAATTATTATTAATTAATCTCAACGACGGAAAGCTTTGCCAACATCGTAATAAAGGCAGGCAACACAGCTTTTTCCTCTTCTGTTAGCTCTTTTTCAATGGCTCGCCCGAGCCACTCGCTTCGAGCCGCGCGCATTTCTGTTAATTTCTGTTTCCCTTCTTCATTAAGCGAGATGTACACTTTGCGTTTATCGGTTTCATCCTCCGTCTTGACGATACAATTTTGTTCATAAAGCCTGTTTAATACCTGTGAGATAGCCTGTGCCGAAATATGGTGTGCATCGGCTAATTCAGAAGGAAGCATTCTTTTATTGGCATAAAGCAATGCCATTGTCGTTTGCTCAGTAAGCGAAAAAGGTTGCTTGCCCGCTTGCTTTCGTAGCTTTCGGGTAAGGGTGGCAATTGCACTATTAAGCGCTACAGCCAGTTTAAAATCTTTGTCAATTTTCATTTTACTAAATTTACTTTATAAAGTAGATTTGTAAAGTTACTTTACAATTATGGGGCAAAAAAGACTTTCCAGAAACTTAAGCCATTATTATTACAACTTTAACAGCGCTTCTTTTTCAACTTCGTATTAAATTTTCGCAGTTTTTA
>NZ_JBNQGD010000061.1:0-1131 GCF_050436765.1 Arachidicoccus sp.
ATCTTTGAAAAAAGGGAGGAAAAAAGGAAAGGGAAAAGGATGAAAGCTGAAGTAGCTCTTTGAGGATTCCAATATTCGAGTAGTACAAACTACAAAAATATTGGAATAATATATTTAATTTTATCTTTTTGAAGGGGCTTGGTCGGTTTGAGACTTAGATTAATTATTCGTCTTGAGTTGGCCCAAGGTGGAACTTTGTTAAACAACAATCACCTCTATAATGTGGTGTTGACATTACACGCATTGTGAATGATTTTCTTTATGGTTATACCTGCGTTAGTAGGTGGATTTGGTAATTGAATATTGCCAATAAAATTAGGAGCTCCGGATATAACATATCCACGAGTTAATTCGTTCAGAATTTGATTATTACTACCAAGGGTAGCATTAATATCAACTTCTTTCCTCGTTGGTTCTGGAGCAGGTGTAAGTTGAGTGATATACCCTCCACTAAGAGTGGTTTCTTCACCAGATATTAGGAGAGACAGAGTTATTTTTGCCCTTCACATTAGTGGTTTGAGAAGGTTATTGGGAAGAATAAATTTCTTTTCAACTGTTCAAGGAGAAAAAAGAAATAGGTTGAGTTTTGAATTTCTTAGTTTATTTGTTTGAACAATAGTTGTTACAATCTTTTTATTACTTTTATCACTACCAGTATTAGCTGGTGCTCTTACAATATTAATTTTAGATCGAAATTTAAATACTAGATTTTTTGATTGTAGTGGGGGGGGAAATCCCTTACTATACCAACATTTATTTTGGTTTTTTGGGCACCCAGAGGTCTATATTTTAATTTTACCAGCTTTTGGTATTGTAAGGGTTACAGCCATTTACATTTGTGGTAAAAAAGAAGTGTTTGGGAGGTTGTCAATGGTTTATGCTGTATTAAGAATTGGTTTCGTTGGTAGAGTAGTTTGAGCACATCACATGTATGTGATTGGAATAGATTTAGACAGCCGAGCTTATTTTACTTCCGCTACAATAATTATTGCTATTCCAACAGGGGTAAAAATTTTTAGCTGAATATTAACATTATATGGAAGAAAAATTATTTTCACTCCTCTAATGTGTTGATTAATTGGTTTTATTTTTTTATTCACTACAGGTGGTTTAACTGGAGTTGTATTGGCA
>NZ_JBNQGD010000062.1:0-3747 GCF_050436765.1 Arachidicoccus sp.
CTGAACTGACCAATAGTAATGGTTTCTTTTTAGATAGAACAGATACCAAGCAGATATTCAGTTTGTATGAAGCAACTGGTTATAATGAATCTGGGATCAGCGGTATTGGTCATATAGAATCACTGACTTTAGCACAGCCATTGGTCTCCAAGGAAAAGCCCGATATGTATGTGACAAAAGACAGTATAGGCTCAATTTTTACTGATTTAAAAGATACCCGCTTCGGAATTGATACAACGGCAACTAAAACAAGTAGTTCTAGTAGTGACGTTCTTGCTGGTGGAAGCTCCACGGGTAATACTCAATACACGAGTAATTATTTTACCAATTATAATGGTGACCTGCCTATTTTCAGCAAGATAAAAGTGATAGGTGACGGATCCACCACTACAAACCTCGATGTGTTCGGCTCTTCTATCGTGCTGGACAGGCTTGAAGAAATTGTTTTATTAGACGCTGAAGCGATGGCCGTATTGAACCAAAATGAAAATGCTATCAGTTTATTAAATCAGGTAAAAGCGAATCGTGGAGTATCGTTGTATAGCGGAGAGGGTGGCAATCCCTTAATCAAAGAGATCTTCCAAGAACGCAGACGCGAATTGATGGGCGAAGGATGGCGATGGTTTGATTTGGTTCGTTATAACAAGATTGTTAGAGATAATCCGGCCTTTAATAAACTGATAGACGAAGGTGGTATTTACTGGCCGGTAGCGCAAACAACTCTGAGCGGCGAAATCACGCAAAACACTTATTGGCAATAGAAATAAAATTGCTTTATCATATTATTAATCAAGAGAGAAATTATGTGGAACCAGTTATATAATCGTTATTGTAGGTCAACCGGACGTATATATGCTATATGCTTAAGTATACTGTTGACAACCTTGCTGTTCGGATGTTCTAAACCCAAGGGCAGCTATTATAAGTATGTTAACACTGTTCATATATATGATGGGAATTCTTTACAGTTTTTACAATCACAGGAAGGGGTGTACGACTCTCTCTTGTTTGTGTTGTCCCGCTTGCCTGATATTCAAGACTCGGTAACGTCTGATAGTATCACTTTGCTTGCTCCTACTAATCAGAGTTTTCAAACAGCTATACAAAACCTGAATGTGATTCGGAAAGTGCAGAACAAGTCGCCACTTTATCTCGCTACTGTCGATTCAGCCCAGTTGGACACGCTTGTAAGCCGCTATGTTTTACGCACACGCATTACTACCAATGACGTAATACCCTATGTGGACGGTATTTCTGCGTTTGGTATTAAATATGGCATTGAAATGAATTTGCAATATAAAAAAACGAGTGCTGATGGTGCGAACCTCTCCGGTCCTCAATTATTGTATGTTTCAGACACAAAGACTTCGCCCTTTATTCAATTTTGGGTAAGAACGACAACTTCATCGGTAAACTTGCATACCAATAATGGAATCGTGCATACGCTGGTCGCCGGACATGAATTTGGTTTTGGAGAATTTTCTACTCGCTTAAATAAATAAAGATTATGTTCTATAAAAACTTTTATAATACGATTTTCCTTGTAGTAGTTGGCATGCTATTTACAACTTCCTGCAATAAATTGCTGCCCAAAGATAGAGATGCCATTACAGATGATTCTCAATTTACACAAACTGTGTATCAGCCTATATTGGGGAGAACGACAGTTATGGACAAGAATTTTTACAGCGGTAACTCGAGTTTGCCATTTACTTTCAAAATAATAAACCCACGCCTGTATACAGACGGAAGCCCGGCCCAAGAACTCTTGGATACTTTCCCCGTTACAGTATGGAAGAAACAATACACCGGTAATGAAACCTCTCTTGCAGAAATAGAAAACGAAAGAGCTATTGAGTACCATCCGTTATTTGAAATAGGAGGGCATTCGGGTGTGTTTACGATGTGGGCCTCAGCGCAAACACCTTTTGTACGTTCGCTTCCCGACTCAGGCTATGTATTTGATGTGGAGGCATCCAATTCCGGTGGACGAGTTTATTTCAGAAATTTTCGTTTAATGCCATTAAAAGAACAACCTTATGAGCCTTCCAATATTAATCAAAATACCGGTCAGTCAACTGCTGCCAATGTCTATCCATCATCCGTAACAAATGTGTATGGTGAGAGGGATAATACACACATGATGAGCCCCGCTGATGTATATGTCTATTTCTATAAATCCGGTGATGGTAATTCCCTTACGTTTAAGTTTATGGATACGCTTTTCCATCCCATCAATCCCTTAAAGTTTGCAGACACCGACTGGAAAAACTTGGTACATGGGTTTAATATGCAAATGACACCCGATTCTGTAAAATATGATGTTGCTTACCCTATTCCGCTGGTAACAATACCAACTAAATATACGACACCCAATGGTAATCAGGCACGTGTTCAGTTTAAATATCACAGGATTGGATTTGGTGGTTTCAGGCAGGATGCAATCGTATCACTAGATTTTAATATATATGAAAAAGGCGATTGGCAAATAGTATTTTGGTTTAAAGGTGATAACCCAAAGTTTAACGACGATTAAGCGCGCATTTTATAATAAGAATAAACTGATTTAGCCACTCGTTTCTGCTTAAAAATTTTGCAGTAGAGATAAAACAAATGAATGTATGACCAGACATCTTTTAATATTAATTTGTGGTTTGTGTTTAAGCTGCTTTGTGCAGAAAACCTATGCCCAACAATCCATAACTGTTTCGGGAAAAGTGATAAACAAAGAGACTAAAAAAGCTAAGGCAAATGTGGATATATTGTCTAGCAACCTACGCGAACGTTTAGGTGTTAGCGCCGATGATGGGTCTTTCTCGCTTACCATACCTGCAGGAACCACTGTTGTTTTTAAATATGTAGACATGGAAGACTTCAGTCGCACATTCTTTAAAAATGAAAAGGATATAGTTATTAATATGTTTCCTTCAAGCAATGAAATGAAACAAGTGGTTGTCACCGGATTTAAGAAGGTTACCCGAGAAACCATGACCGGCGCCAGCACGGTGATTTCCGGAAAAGATATACAAGATGTGCCAGTATCCAACATAACTCAATTGTTGCAAGGTAAGGTTGCAGGGCTGAATGTTCAGGTAAATAACGGTATGCCGGGTGCAAGAACTTCTATGTTCTTGCGGGGACTATCCAGTGCGAATGTAACGGGATCTGGCGCTGGCGCGTTTATGACACCCACCTCCCCTTTGTTTGTAGTAGATGGGGTAGAGGTGGACGATAATGCTAATTATCAATATGGTTTTGATCAAGCCGGACCCGGTATTAGTCCCTTGTCGGCTATACCGCCTGAAGATGTACAAAGCATTGAAGTTTTAAAAGATGCGCAGGCTACGGCCTTATACGGATCCAGAGGCGCATATGGTGTTATCCTGATTACAACCAAAAGAGGAAATTCCAGCATTCCCATTGTACAATATTCCGGAAGTTATTTTGTGAATACCGTTCCCAAATTGAGAGATGTCATAGGTGGACGGAATGAAAGAGATATACGTCTGAACGAGATTATGGGTTTCGATTCCTCGTATGCGGCAGCCTATGCTTTGATCAATGGAACCAATTTTTTATCAGACAGTTTAAGTCCTTATTGGAATAATTCTACCAATTGGCAGTCTCTCTTTTATAGAAATACGTCTAACCAAAGTCATAACGTGAATATCTCAGGGGGTAATCAGCAGTTTAACTACAAGGTGAATATGGGTTATTATCATGAAAATGGTATACTACAGAACACCG
>NZ_JBNQGD010000063.1:0-1825 GCF_050436765.1 Arachidicoccus sp.
GGGACCTATTTTGACGCATACGAAAATGCCTCCTGCTTTTAACTTTTTTCAATGAATAAAGATTTATTTTAATTGTTTTACATGAAAAATAAATAATTTTAACTATTTTTCAATATGTTTTAATACTTTTACAGTAAATATGCAGTATGTTAACAGTCCCAGCAGGAAGCGAATGGTTGAAAAGACATTATAAATTATCCTGGTTTACGATAACACACAGTTCTTTCATCGGCAAAATCGACAAGATTGAATTAACTTCCGCAGGGAACGTCGAACAAGTATATAATACCAGATATGCGCCAATCACGGACTCGCCGATATTGCACCTTGAGTTTTCTTTAAAATATGATGATCTCAATCTTGATTTCTTGAAAGCGGTATTTGAAAGAATTCCAACTGACGAACTTGTAACCTACATAGAATCTTCCCCTTCAAGCAAGTATAGTCGCAAGGTGGGATATTTATATGAATTGCTGACTAGACATACATTAACCATAAACAAACCTATCACGGGTAATTATGTCGACCTATTAGATCCCAGGAAATATATTACCGGTAACATTGTGAAAAGTACTCGCTGGCATATTAATGATAACCTGTTAGGAACTTCTTCATTTTGCCCGATTGTAAGGAAGACTAAAAAACTCGAAGAATTATTGAATCTAAGTATTGCCGGGGATATGGATCAGTTAAAGCAAGGCTTCTCTGAAGATATATTCCGCCGTGCGGTTTATTATTTGTATGGTAAGGAAACAAGGTCCTCTTATGAAATAGAACGGGAAAAGCCTTCAGCCGACAGAATGGCCAAGTTTATAAACTTACTTATGTCTGCTGGGAAAAAAACCACTGAAGTGTTATTGGAAGAGAAAGGTTTAGTTGAATTGCAAAATGCGATCGCCGATCCGCGGTATGCTGCAAGCTCATTCAGAGATTTTCAGAACTATATTGGCCAAACCATGCCAGGAGGCTATGACCTCGTTCATTATATCTGCCCACCGCCAGCTTTCGTTCCCTCTTTGATGAGGGGCTTAAGAGATATCGCTGTTAAAACCGCTGGCATATTTTCCGAAATCCGGGCGGCAGTTATAGCCTTTGGCTTCGTATTTATTCATCCTTTTGAAGATGGGAATGGTAGATTACACCGGTTTTTAATACATGATATACTCGTACATGATGGCGTCGTGCCGCACGGTCTTATTATACCGGTATCCGCCCATATGCTAAACAACATGAAAGATTACGACGCCATACTGGAAAAATATTCTAGGCCCCTTATGCAGCGCATTAAATACGACAAGACGGATACTAGTGAAGTGATTGTAACAAATGCAGCAAACGTAGAAGGATATTTCCGTTATCCGGATCTCACGGACCATTGTATCTATCTTATAGAAACAATCCATGCTACACTTCGGGAAGATATGCCCGGAGAATTGCTTTTCATTCAAAGATATGATGAGGCGAAAAGGGGTTTACAGAATGTTGTTGACATGCCGGATAATGATTTAAATTTGATGATTACATTTCTTCATCAGAATAAAGGGGTGTTCCCCAAACGGCGCCGTGAACAATTTTCAAAACTTAGTGATGGAGAAATTACAGAAATGCAAGCAAAGTTCAGGGAAATTTTTGAGCTAGATTAAAGGAAAAAGTAATTTATTCATAGCCGATATTTTTAGCATTACAGTATATGCAGAAAAACCATCAGCTTATGGTTGCGGGCGCAGATTGTTGTTAATCCTTTTATTAGAAAGTTTTTAGATGGACAATTTTGATCGAAAAAAGCATTGGGAGCAAATCTATCTGACTAAAGAAGCTAATGAAC
>NZ_JBNQGD010000064.1:0-6835 GCF_050436765.1 Arachidicoccus sp.
AACGAATGATATAGGTATCCTGCTGGAAATTCAATGTTGCATCCCCAACCAAATTTGTTTCGTCAGATTTCAACTGCATGAATTTATTCAGGAAATAGCCGGTATTTTGATAACCTGCATCTGGATTGTATTTTGCATATCCGTCATCTTGCAACGCTTTCATATCAAGAATACTAGCTGCAAAACGTGTGTCTGTTCCTGTCATATTACCTTTCATAAAATCATAGCAGGTCGGTGTAATCGGGTTAAAACTCCATCCGCCTACTGTACTTAATGCCGGTGCATGAGCTGCATTAACTACAACATAGCCTCTAGGCCCTACAAGGGTGCACAATGTCGTACCCATATCCGAGCCGCTGCTCCAATTTCCCCAGCCTGTTAAACCCTGATTGGTATGCACATCTTCAAAAATAGATTCCGAATTAAAACGTCCGGGTGCATTTCCAAATAAGGGATTTGAAGCGGTTAGCTTGTTACTCCACAGATCCGAAAAATGGGTCAGCAGTTGGTAGCCGTAAGGGCTGGTAAAACTTGTTCCGTTTTGTGTGCCATTTACCTTCGCCAGCGTTTGCGCAGCCAACGCATATTTGGCCGTATTGCCAGGAAATGCGACACTTCCATCAGGATTTTTTGCACCCGGCCAACCGCTTCCTTCATACAAATAAACTTTTCCCAATAAAGCCGTTGCAGCGCCCTGCGTTAGCCTTCCTGCGTCAGTTGCTGAGAGCGTTTTCGGCAAATCGGGAATAGCTGCAGTCAAATCCGCCTCTATCTGGGCATATACTTCCGGAATAGTAGACTGCTTAACAACATTGATCTCAGCAGCACTTACCGGATGCACAAATAATGGAACATTGCCCCAAATCCGCACCAAATTAAAGTAGTAGTAGGCTCTTAATGTCTTACATTCCGCAATGATTCTCGCCGTATCGCTCACGCCCTGCGCCGTACCGATATTATCCAACAACGCGTTGGCATTGGCAATGCCGATATAATACGTGTACCACAAATTAGCAGGGCCGTTAGTGTTGTCGCCAATATTGGTAGCATTCATTTTATAGTTGGAAACGTACTGTACGCCACTTCCATCAGTAGGTCCGCCGCCACCGCAATAAGCTTCATCCGAAGCGGCGTTCATGATAAATGTCTGGTTGTAGAATGCTCCGGCATTTATTCTTACTGAACTATATGCAGATGCCAATGCAGAATAAATTTCGCTTGGAGTCTGATAATAATTTTGAAGTGGTATCTTGGCATCAGATTTTGTGTCTGCCGTCAAATATTTACTGCAGGAAGCAAAGCTCAAAATAATGCTAAAAGCTGTCAGCCATCGTACAGATTTAAAATTTTTGATTATCATTTTATTTAATATTTAAATGGTTTAAAATTGTAAATTTACTCCTACCATCAGGGTACGTGATTGTGGATAGAATCCTTTATCTACGCCAAATACATTGCCGCCAATTTCAGGATCAAACCCATTGTACTTGGTAAGGGTCAATAGATTTTCTGCTGCTACATATATCCTAAGTTTCTCTGCTCTGATTGATTTTGCTATCCTTTCCGGCAAAGTGTAGCCCAATTGGATATTCTTGAAGCGAAGAAAATCTCCGTTATGCAAATAAAAATCCGACATATTGGTAAAATTACCGTTCGAAGCATCACCCAAGCCGAATGTTGCCAAACGAGGGAATGTATTGCTAGTGCCGGGTCCTGTCCATCTGTTCAAATAATATTGCGGGAAGTTAACGGCTCCTGCATCAAAGCGGCGATAGTCCTGGAATATTTTATTACCACCCTGCCCATTTATGAAGATCAGTAGATCAAAATTGCCCAGTTGCTTGTTGCCATAGCCAAGATTGATGGTTAATCCGTAGGTGTAAGTGGGTAGGCCTGAACCTAAGTAGGTTACATCATTTGCATCGATCACTCCGTCTCCGTTTATATCCTTCCAACGGAAGTCACCCGGTTCTGCATTGGGCTGTATAATCTTTCCGTTTGTGCTTTTATAATTCTGTACATCTGCCTGTGTCTGGAAGATACCATTTGTTTTGTAACCCCAAAAGCCATGTACGGGATAGCCATCGACTTCCCTTGTTAAGGTACCCACATTATTGTTTAGGTTTTGATAAGTTGCTTCACTGAATTGCGCATAAGAATTGCCGGAGCCGATATCGTTTATTTTATTTTTAACCGTAGCAAAATTGGCAGTAGCTCCAATTGTCCAATCGCTCAATTGTTTGTTATAGCCTAATTGAAGTTCAATACCGGTATTGGTTATACGTCCCTGATTTGCCCAAGGTTGATTAGGAACGCCCGCATACAGTGGAAGCGTAACCGGTTCCAAAGCCTTGTTTGTTACTTTATTGAAATAATCGAATGTAAAACTAAAATCATTTAAGAAACGTGCATCAAGCCCTATATCAGTTTGAGCTGTTTGTTCCCATCCCAAATCAGGATTTGACAAAGTAGAGGGAGAAGCGCCCGCAACAGGTGAACCGGCTGTACCAAAGACATAGTTAACACCTCCTTGAATAGTAGAGATATAGTAGAAATTACCAAATTCGTCATTCCCGGTAATTCCATAGCTGCTCCTGATTTTTAAGAAGTTAACAGCGTTACCGAGATTGTTTTTCCAGAAATTTTCCAAAGAAGGTACCCAGCCTACCGATACTGATGGGAAGGTCCCCCACTTTTTATTAGCGCCAAAATGCGTGGAGCCATCACTTCTTACAATAGCTGTCAGCAAATATTTTTGTGCATAATCATAATTTAACCTCCCGAATACAGATGCTATCCGGTGTAAGACATAATCATGAGTCGAGGCCGTAATGTCCGCAGCTCCGTTAGCAGTCGTCCAGTTAAAATTAGCATCTTTATAGTTGTCCACCGGCAAATTCTTTTCAGTAAACCATGTTTCGTTGCCGATTCCGTCCTCACTAATCGCTTGCCCTACGACAATGTCGAAATTATGTTCTTTTACGGAAGTATTATACGATATGGTATTATCCCAGTTCCATTCTGTTCCTACGCCGGAGTGTCTGGACAAAGAGTTGAAATCTTGATGCCTGATACCTGTCTGATAGTACTGTGGGGTATAGGTCCTGTCACCCCAATAATTCCTGTTAACACTAATTTGCGAACGGAACTTTAGACCTTTCATGGGATTGATTTCTAAATAGGTATTCCCAATAATATTATCCGACCAACCAGTATTTCCCAAACGGATTTGTGCGTAACCCAGCGGGTTTACAACTTCCTGCGTTACCAAATTCGAAATGCCATAGAGCATACCATTTGGCGCTACAATGTTATTAGGGCTTGCCTGATATTGTATGCCTGTCGCATCGCTTTTCGAAATATATGGCGGCGTTAAGGGGTCCAATTGCAAAGCATCACTTAAGGCTTCTCCAAATTCAGTATTTGTTCCAACACCTTTGCTGTTGTTGCGTGTGTAACCGATAGACTGCCCGAATTTGAATATTTTCAGGAATTGTTCATTATGGTTGATACGCAGAGAATATTTTTTGAATCCTGATACCTGGGGTAATACAATACCTTCCTGGTCTTGGTAGCCCGCTGATATATAAAGATTAGCATATTGATTTCCGCCGGATATACTGAGTTCGTGATTTGTTCTCAGTGCATTATTAACGAAAATCTGCTTTTGCCAATTAGTTCCTTCGCCCAAAATGCTCGGGGCAGGATAAGGCAATGAGGTTGCTCCGTCAGCTGATGCCTGTTCATTCATTAACGTTGCATATTGCGTTGCATTAGCCATTGGCATCAATCTTGCCGGCGCCTGCGATCCATAATATCCGTTATAATTGACAACCATTTTTCCTTCCCGCCCATGTTTGGTTGTAACCAGAATGACACCGTTACCGGACCGAGTACCATAAATGGACGCAGAAGCCGCGTCTTTTAATACATCTATAGATTCGATATCGGACTGATTCAAAAAGCCCAGATTAGATTGTTGCACGATGATCCCGTCCACTACCCAAAGCGGTTCATTACCAGAAAGGAAAGAAGATAACCCGCGCAACCTCACGGTAAATTCAGATCCAGGTTGCCCGGAGGTTGCTGCGATGGTTACGCCGGGTGTGCGACCCTGTAAAGCGACTTCCACACGCCCGTCATGAGGAATTCCCGCAATGTCCTTTGCATTTACAGTGGCAATAGCACCGGTAACCAATTTCTTTTGTTGTGTGCCATAGCCCACAACTATTACCTCATTCAGACTGCTTGCTAAAGGTTCTAACGTAATGTGCAGATTACTTTGGCCGTTGATAGGCACGTCTTTGTTTTTAAATCCAATGTATGATATGACCAATACATCACTACTTTTTGCTTCAAGGCTAAAGTCGCCGTTGGCATCAGTTAATGTGCCTTTTTTAGTCC
The DNA here is from genome assembly GCF_050436765.1 of Arachidicoccus sp. NCBI lineage: Bacteria > Pseudomonadati > Bacteroidota > Chitinophagia > Chitinophagales > Chitinophagaceae > Arachidicoccus > Arachidicoccus sp. The sequence goes on from NZ_JBNQGD010000064.1 coordinate 4,405, forward strand.
CTTTAATCAATACCGAAACGCCCGCTAGCACCTTGCCGCTGGTGTCGGTTACATGACCATTTATCGTCTGCTGAATATTTACAGCTTCTTTATTTTTTGTAAAGGCCTTTGCCTGCTGTGGCGCAAAAAGTGCGGCTGCCATTAGGATAGAAGCGCCGGCCATTAAACAACGAAAGTTGAATCTTCTTTTTTTCATCTTATAAGATTTTTGAGAATTTAGTTTTGCGAAATTTGATAATCATTTCCTGTTGATTCCTTTTAAGAAATCAATCTTTCAAATTGGAGGAGGAGCAATATGTACCATACTATTTTTTTTCATTTTTTCATTTTTTATATAACAAGCAATAAAAGCACTATTTTAAACAGCTCAATTACAATAGGATAGTAGCAATGCTATGCGACTTAGCTATTACTTGTGCCCATTGTCCTTTGATCCACAAATGATAGGAAATAGGTTTGTCTGTTCTGTTTAAAACAACAGTTGCCAATTTTCCGTTTTTATTAATAAAAGAAGTCGCCTGTAAAATATCTCTATTGGTAGTGGTGCTGATCCTTCTAGCACCCGGGCGAATAAATTTTGAAAACTGTCCGATGTACCAATATTCATTGGTGAAATATAATTTCCCGGAATTTACATCTCCGACCAGAGGCGCAAAACAGAAATTGCCGACATGATTGGGGCCACCTGTCTGATCTACCAATATATTCCAATCGCAGTAGGCCGTAATGCCGTTGTTTAGATCATTTAGAATATTATTGGCGTAAAGCTCTCCTAGGCTCCAGTCATTTATTTTATTAAAATCGAATTTTTCTTTGCAACCTTCGGTAAAGAGCAAATTCACATCTGGAAATGCTTCATGTAAGCGAATAATATTGTTGAAAAGAGGACTGCTCTTTGTCCATGTTTCATACCAATGAAATCCTATCCCCCAGACGTATTTTGCAGCGGCAGAATCATTTAAAATGGTGCTGGCATATTGATAGGCCAAGTCGCGATTATGATCCCATGCTATGATCTTTTTCCCCTGCATTCCTGCTTTATCAAAGGCGGGTCCAAGCGCCTCTTTTATAAAATCTCTTTCTTCTTCGGCCGTGAATATGCAGGATTCCCAAATTTGCTTTGCCATGGGTTCATTTTGTACACTTACGCCCCAAACATTGATACCTTGGGCTTTATAGGCTTCAATGAATTTTACAAAATATTTGGCCCAAACGTCGTAATATTCTTTTTTCAAATGGCCCCCATGTAGCATATCGTTATTGTCTTTCATCCAGGCTGGTGGGGTCCAAGGGCTTGCAAATAATTTTAGATGACCATTTAACCTGGCATCTACTCTTTTGATTAATGGAATCTTATATTGCTCATCGTGCTTTACAGAAAAGCTGTTTAATGACGTATCATTGTCTTTTACATAGGTGTAGCTGTCACTGGAGAAATCACAGCTGTTGATATTGGTGCGGCCAAACGTATAACCGATGCCCGAGGTTGTATCATAATAAGCATTAAGGATACTGTCCTGAATATCTTTAGGCATTTTGGCAAAGGTTTCTGCAGACGCATCTGTAAGTGCGCCTCCAAAGCCAATAATTTTTTGAAATTGATGTGTGGGATCTACAAACACGCAAATATCTGTTTCCAAAGGCTGAGGTTGAGGCTCGAAGCTGATGGTATCTGTTGGGCTAATGCGTTCATTAGTGCCTTCAGCAGTTGTATATACGATTGCTTTTTTCCCAGCCATGTTAAAAGATATATTGGCTAAGGAAGAATTGTTTTGAGCGCTGTTGGTATTATTATTTGATGACAGATGACAACTAGATAAGGCCAAACTTATCCCGACAATTAGACAATTAAATTTTTTCATTTAAGTTATATTAAATTATTTATTCCAAATAACATTTGCAGACTTGGTATCCCTTGAGTTAGTGCCTATTTTTATAATAAATGCTCCGGGATCCCAGTCGTATTTTAAATTATAGTCATAATATTTTAAATCTTCCGGTGTGATATTGAATACTACATCTTTACTTTCTCCCGGCTTTAAGAATATTTTTTTAAAACCCTTTAAATCTTCCACACTTCTGGTGACACGCGCCACGGGGTCGGTGATATATAGCTGTACTACTTCTTCGCCCGCATATTTGCCGGTATTCGTAATTTCTATCGAGGCCTTTAGTGTGTCATTCGTTTTTAAAGATGTTTTTGATAAATGAATTGTACCATAAGAAAAAGTAGTATAACTTAATCCATAACCAAAAGGAAAAAGAGGCGTATTGGAAGCATCCAAATAATCTGATTTATATTTGGAGGCATCTTTTTGTTCGTCAAATGGTCGGCCTGTTCTTCTTTCATTATAAAAGATAGGCACCTGTCCGACATTTCTTGGGAAAGACATGGTTAGTTTCCCTGAAGGGTTATATTGCCCAAATAATA
>NZ_JBNQGD010000064.1:6845-21575 GCF_050436765.1 Arachidicoccus sp.
CAGTCCCCACATCCTCCCGCGGCGAGGGCACTACCCCCTACAAAGCCACCAAACCACGTGTCGAGAAGTGCATCACAATGTTCATTCTCCCAGTTAATTGTCAAAGGTCTACCGTTGAAGAGTATGGCTACCAATGGTTTTCCTGTTTTGTGTAAGGCCTTTAAAAGATTCAGCTGACTTTGCGGAATCCCAATATTTGTGCGACTTGCAGATTCTCCGGTCATATCGGCGGCTTCGCCTACTACCGCTATAATCACATCCGATTTTTGAGCAATTTTTACCGCGTCATCAATCATTTGTCTGGGTGTTCTTTTGTCTGTAGTAATTTCCTGCTTAAAACTATTTACTCTTAATTTTAATAAAGAGTCGTCAGTAATATTGGCACCCTTTTCATAGAGGATGGTAGCCTTATCTTTTAGCTCAGCCTTTACCCCTTCCAATACAGTAACCGAATGATGATAATCATCTGCCACGCTCCAGGCACCAGGCATATTTATCTTGCTATCTGCCAGCGGGCCGATTATGGCAATTGTCCCTTGAGGCTTTAATGGTAAAAGTTGATTTCTATTTTTTAATAGTACAAAAGTTCTTTTGGCTGTCTCCAAGGCTTGGGCTAGATGGCCCTTGGTCACTTCTTCCGTTTTCGCTTTTTTAATATCAATATTTCTATAGGGGTTTTGAAAGAGACCCAATTTATATTTTGCTTCCAAAATCCTTCGACAGGCAGCATCCAAAGTTTTAATATTTACAGCACCGGATTCGATGGATTTTTTGAGTGTTCCTAAATAATTATCACCCACCATCTCCATGTCGTTGCCGGCATTTAACGCAAGTGCTGCAATAGTTTTTGAATCTCCAAGACCCCTTGTAGTCAGCTCGTTAATAGCTCCATAATCACTGACAACAAAGCCATTAAAGCCCCACTGTTTGCGTAGGACATCTGTCAAAAGCCATTTGTTGGCAGCTGATGGAAGTCCGTTTATATCGTTAAAAGAGGACATTACGCTACCGGCTCCTGCGTCTATGGCTGCTTTGTATGGAGGGAAGTAATATTGATACATTTCTTGCTTACCCATATCCACAGAATTGTACTCCCGGCCTGCGGTAACAGCGCCATACAAGGCAAAATGTTTTACGCAAGCCATCACAGTATTGTCCTCCATTAAATTATTCCCCTGATAGCCTTCTACCATCACTTTTGCCATTTGTGCACCCAAAAACGGGTCCTCGCCAGCACCTTCCACATTTCTTCCCCAGCGAGCATCCCTAGATATATCTACCATTGGAGAATACACCCAATTAATTCCATCTGCAGATGCCTCAATAGCAGCAGTTCTTGCGACTGCTTTAACCAAAGTTGTATCCCAGCTACAGGAGAGAGCCAGTGGAACCGGAAATATTGTTTCATGACCGTGTATAACATCTAATCCGAAAAGTAGGGGGATGTGAAGTCTTGATTTCTTCACAGCGATATCCTGTAGGTTTTTAATTCGCTCAATATTCCAGGTGCCAAATACACCACCTACCTGTCCGTTTTTAATTTTCTGATTGACGTCTTTACTTATTTGGGTGCCGGTGAGAACACCATTATTGATAACTGCTAAATTGAGCTGCCCGATCTTTTCTTCCAGAGTCATTCTTTGCATCAAAGAAGCAATAAAATCATTTTCATTATTTTGAGCATAAATATGTGCGCTTACCAGCACAAAATATAGCAGAAAAAGGATGCATTTTTTTATAGGGCTCCTTTTGAATAACACATCGTTAATTAGATAGATTCTTTTCATGTAATTTAGACTCATATTGAATTACAAACTTTTGTTTGTTAAAAAACTTCTGTAAAGGTTGACAAATAAAACCTCGCAGACAAAGATCTCGACACTACAATACCCCTACAAGACAAAATATAATTATTGATTATCAATATATTATGACCAAACAAATAATTATTTTTAAAAAAAATGATAATTTTCTAAAGAATTAACCAATTTTAACGAATGAAAATGCTAAGAATGGGGATCCCTACAATATGGATTTTCAGAATAAGAAATTCTAAAGAAAGGATACTGGTTATGGGCAGGGTTTTGTGCTGTTTGTGGCTACTGTTTTGTTGCTCAAATATTCAGGCACAAAATACTATTGGATTACCTAATGTCACCAATTTTACCAGTGAGCAGTATAATGCCGGTGCACAAAACTGGATGATCACCCAAGATCGATTTGGTATTTTATATTTTGCAAATACGGAGGGATTACTTACTTACAATGGAGATACATGGAATATGTATCCGTTACCCAATAAAACCTTGGTACGTTCTTTAAAAATTGATAAAGATGGGAAGATTTATGCGGGGGGCCAAGATGAGTTTGGCTATTACTTCCCGTCAAAAAATGGCACACTTCAATATCATTCTTTAAAGAAGTTAATTCCCGGGGTAGAGCGCTCTTTTGCCGATGTTTGGAATACGGCTATTATTGGTAAAGACATCTTCTTTAGATGTTCCGATAGAATTTTTCATATTGATTCCAGCAAAAAAGTGCAAATATTTAGACCTGCTGTGGAGTGGACATATATGGCGCAGGTTGGAAATAAATTGTTTGTACAGGATAAAGATTCAGGGCTGTTTTTGTATAACAACAACAAACTGCGGCTCATTAGTACAGCTACGAATAAGAAGATTATTACTTCTATTCTTGCTTATGATAGTGATGCTGTGCTAATTACCACGCTGAAAGACGGCGTTTTTGTTCTCTCCCAAAATCAATTAGTCAATTTGCCGATTGATAAAAAAATAGCGGTATCTCATATTTACACCTCCCTCAAAACCGGATCAAACAGTTTTGCCTTAGGCACTACCTCCAATGGCGTTTATTTTATTGATAAAAAAGGGAATACCATCAGACACCTTTCTCGTGATTCCCGCTTGCAAAATAATAATGTGCTCAGCATGTTCTTGGATAATCAATCCAATCTATGGCTGGGCTTAGATAAAGGGATAGATTTGGTGAATAGTAACTCCGCTGTTCAAAAAATAAGCCCTGTTGTCAATACACCTGCAGCTTGTTATACTGCCCAAATTTATAATAACAAATTATTTATCGGAACTTCAGATGGGTTATATTCAACGCCGCTCACCTTGCCAACAGATAAGGATTTGAGTTTTTCGAAAGGTCTTTTTACGCGCGTAGCGAATTCCGGGGGACAAGTTTGGGGCTTATTGCCTACCCCGGAAGGATTGTTGATGGGTCATAATGAAGGAACTTTTTTGGTAAACAATGAAGTAGCTACGCCTGTGTATAAAAATGAAGGCACTTGGTTATATAAGATATTGCCACAAACAGTTGGTGGACAAACCGATATTATAGCCGGAACATATACGGGTTTTCGTCTTATGACAGTGTATAAGGGTCGCATAATTGATTCCGGAGGTTTAGGTAATAGCATTTATGAGTCACTTCGCTTTTTGGAAATTGACTCAATCAACCACATAATTTGGGCGGCACATCCTTATCGGGGTATTTATAAATTTACGTTTCAAAAAGGAATGCATAAGATTGTTTCTGTCAGGTTATATACCCAAAAAGATGGATTGCCCAGCAATTTGAATAACTACGTTTACTCCATTCGTCATCAAATAGTTTTTTGCACACAAAATGGGCTCTACACCTACAATACACAATTAGATAAGTTTGAACAAAATGCATACTATAGAAAGATATTTGGTAATATTTCTTTAAGGTTGGTAAAAGAAGATAAGAAAAATAATATCTGGTTTGTTTCGGGGAAAAAACTGGGTGTCGTATTGCCAGATGGGACGGTCAAATATTTCCCTGAAATTACAGGAAAGCTTATTTCCGGTTTTGAATTTATATATCCTTTAAACGAACAAAATATATTTGTCGGTTCCAGTGATGGACTTATACATATTAATTTTGTTGGGTATCAGCAGAAAAAACCTGAAATGCAGCTTTTGTTGACCAAAGTTCTTGCTCTAGGCACCAAAGATTCCGTTTTATATAATGGTTATTTTGTTGATAAAGATGAATTATTAGCGACGCAGTCACCAGATAATATAGATGAACTACCGGCTAATTTTAATGCTTTTCATTTTGAATTTGGAACGACAATGTCTAAGCAACCCAATGATATTCAATATTCATTTCAATTGGAAGGGTTCGATAAGCAATGGAGTAAATGGTCGTCGAAAAATGAAAAAGATTATACCAATCTTTCTTATGGTAAATATACCTTCCTGGTAAAATCCAAAGATAATTTTAACCATGAATCAAAAGTAATAAAATATACTTTTATTATCAACCCGCACTGGTACCAAACAAATTTGGCTTATTTGTTTTACGCCATATGTGCACTAGCCTTATTGGCGTTGATCAGCCGTGTTCAAGCAAAGAAATTTGAAAAGCAAAAACAAAAATATGAAAAGGAACAAAAGCAATTACAATATCTGCATCAACTCGAAATTGAACATAATGAACGCGAGATAATACAGCTGCAGAAAGAAAAACTTGAAACGGATATTGCATTTAAAAATAAAGAACTGGCTACCACCACAATGCATCTTTTTAAGCGGGGAAAATTATTATCCAAGTTAAAAGAAGAGTTGCTCATTGCAATAAAAAAGCTACCTACTAAAGAGAATAGTAGAGATTTTACCTTGTTGGTAAAGATGTTGAATGAGGCGGAAAAGCAGGATGAAGGATGGGAGCAATTCTCTATTCACTTTGATGAAGTGCATAACAATTTTCTGAAAAATTTGAAGACTACTTACCCGGAGTTGACACAATCCGATTTGAAAATTTGTGCATATTTAAAAATGAATTTGTCCTCTAAAGAAATAGCACAGCTTTTAAATATTTCACTAAAAGGAGTAGAGGTGGCTCGCTATAGGTTGCGTAAAAAATTGCAGATACCATCTTCAGATGTAAACTTATATGATTTTTTAGTGGAAAGCCGATCCTGGTAGCAATGCATACGGCTAATATCTTCAATCGGCATAAGAAGTAGCTCCAAAATGGAATAGGCCATCTCCTTTTGTTCGCTGAATAGCGAAAGATATCGACGCCCGACCTGTAGAGCAGTTCTAATCAGACCCTGATAATTATTTAAACTGAATCTAGGTGATTGCAGCGTGAACTAAATTTGCTCCATACAAAAAAGGCTACCCGTCCAAAGAATGTCGAGGTAGCCTGCGATGAAAACCAAATCTGGCCTGTTTGTTATGATTATTATTTATCTTGAACGACATCGCCCTCCGTTGTGTAAAGCAGGGTGCCCAATTGCCCAATGACGCTTCTTGGAACTTTTAATGAGGTGGCAGCGGTCGCTACAATGCCCACAAAATGATCGAAATCAGCTGAGTCCGCAGTCGGATGTTGTGCATCACCAAATCTATTATAAGTTGCAAAATTATGTGCTTGTATCATAGACTTGCCTTTGTATATGTCCTGGCCACTTACTGCCGCCTGAACAAAGTCTGTAAAAGTTTCTAATAGATCGGAAAATCCAGTGGTATTTTTGTTTCCTAACTCTGCAATTAAAACCGGGAAATACACCTTCAATTGGTTATCGCCAGCAATCATCGGTAAGGCCGTTTTTACAACCGTACGAATTGCTAATCTACCTGCTTGAACGTAAGAGCCGCTATTATCTGGATCGGCCATCATCGAAGTACCCTGACCTGCATAAGGTCCGGAACCCTTTGCACCTTGTATGAACCAGCCGAGAGTATCATAGAGTGCTGAAGTTTTTGGCGGATTTTTATCTTGAACTACATCACCTTGAACACTATTTAAGATAACGCCCAATTGCCCGATTACACTGTTAGGCACGTTTAAGGATTGTGCAGCAATGACAACGTCACCAATAAATTTGGTAAAGTCACCGGCATCAGCGGTTTGATTTGCCGATGAACCAAATCTAGGATTACCGCCATCTTGTTCAGTTGCGGAGAAATGGTGAGCTTGAAGCATTGATAATCCTGTGTAAAGACCTGTTTGGCCACTTACGGCTTGTTGTACAAAATCAGTAAAATTTGTCAAGAGTTCGTTGTATCCAGTGGTGTTTTTTTGACCAAGTTCTCCTAATAGAACAGGGAAATATATAGCCAATTGTGGATCTCCTGCTATAATAGGTAAAGCTTTATTTACCACGGTACGTATTGCTAAACGTCCTGCCTGAATCTTCTGGCCATTGTTGGCCGGGTCAGCAACCATAACTGTACCTTGTCCTGATGGGCTGCCTTTCGCTCCTTGGATAAACCATCCTAATGTGTCATATAGTGGTGTTGACGCCAATGGATTACTTGTCGAAGAATCGTTCTTTTTACAAGAAGAAAAGAACATCGCGCTTGCTGCGATTAAAAGTGCGAGCATTAAACCTTTTGTTTTAAATTTCATGGTTTTTGATTTTGTTTATTATTGGAAATTGTTTCAGTGAGTTGATCTAATTAACCACTTTGGCGACAAGTGTACTAAGCTTGCCGTAAAAGGAATTTGGATTCATTACCGGGCAGCCTGTATTCATTTCCTTAGAAGATACAATATGCCTCGAAGAGGCAAAGCCGGTGTTTTTTATGGCGTTATTATATATATCCTGTGCGGTATTTTCCCTATTGTCAAACGTGTAAATGAGTATATTGTCTTTTAGGTTAAAGTAGGTGCTCTTTACTCCTTTTAATGTTTTAATTTTATTCTGAATAGCCAATGCACTTGCAGAGTCGACCGGTTGCTGAAAGTCTGTGCGTGACATTTGCACATGTGCAAAGGGCTCTTTGGCTTCTTTTTTTACCATATAAGCCACATGTACGATAAGTGTAGCAAACAAGAGAAAAGCAATTCCTAAAATACTTCCAGCGGCGATTTTTACTTTTTTGTTGATTTTCATTTTATACTTTTTAGAGTGAATAATAATTGACCAGCGGTTTTTATCTTAACATATACGGCATATAATCAAATGTGGTTTTAAAAGCATGACATTTTTCTGACAAAAGATATGTAGGTGGAAATTGAGAGGTGTCTAGACGTTAATAGTGTCTGATACATGCGTATTTATATGACAGAGCGTAAATTTTATTTGTGGTCTTCTTTATTCTCTTATCTTCGTACTATATTATATAGTTAGCGTAGTATAACACATTCTCGAAATTTGCCCATCCAATTAAAATATTCTGAGCCCGATTTGGTGATTATGCTGAAAAGCAAAGAAGAGAAGGCATTTAATTATCTTTATGATAATTATGCTGGAGCTTTGTTGGGTGTAATCAAAAAAATAATAAGTGTCGAAGAAACTGCCGTGGATGTTTTGCAAGAGGCTTTTGTGAAAATTTGGAAGAATATTGATAGCTATGATATTTCAAAAGGAAGACTTTTTACCTGGATGTTGAATGTCGCGCGTAATCTGGCTATTGACATGCTTCGTTCGAAAAGCTATCGCAATGAACAGCAAAACCGGGATATAGAAAACAACGTATCTATCGAGAATAACTTAACTACTTCTACCTTTGTCGACCACATAGGGTTGTCAAAAGTATTGTCCCAATTGAAAGAGGATTATCGGACTATTATTGATTTAGCCTATTTCAAAGGGTTTACGCAAGAAGAGATATCAAAGAAGTTAGATATTCCTTTAGGTACGATAAAAACAAGATCGCGCAACGCATTGATAGAGTTGAGAGCTATTTTAAATACTTGAGAAAGTTGAATATTAAAGAATACATATCATCTGGCATTATTGAAACTTATGCATTGGGACTGGCCAGTGCAGAGGAATCGCGAGAATTGGAGCTTTTGGCTGCCGAGCATTCCGAAGTGCGCGCTGCTTTGGAGGCGTGTCAAAATGAAATGGAGGCGTTTGCACTCAAGGAAGCCACCGCTCCGCCGGTTGGCTTAAAGGAGAAGATTTGGAATGAATTACAAGAACAGGATGCTGTTTCAAAACAGGAAGATGCTCCTGTGATTCCGATCGCGCGTAAAGATTTTTCACAAAGCGCAGTTATAGCTACTGTCCAAAAAAACAATAGCTGGATTAAATATTTGGCAGCCGCTTCTATTATTGGATTGGTTGTAAGTATTGGGCTAAACATATCTTATAAGAACAAAACTGAAAAGTATTCGACTACGCTAGCACGGATTGAAACCAAACAAGATAGTCTTGTTGCACAAAATAGTTTGCTGCGCGTTATTTCGGGGCCTGACATCGTTAAAATATCGTTAGTTGGTGTTCCCGGACATGTCGATAATAAGGCTACCGTTTATTGGAATGGTAATACCAAAGAAGTATATCTTTCTCTGAACAATTTGCCCATTCCGCCTTCTGGCAAACAATATCAATTATGGGCCATCGTCGACGGGAAACCGGTTGATGCAGGTTTATATGATGATAATGGGACGACGCCTAAAATACAAAAACTAAAGGTGATAGAAAGAGCGCAAATGTTTGCTATTACTTTAGAACCCAAAGGTGGTAGTGTTTCTCCGACACTAAGCCAAATGTATGTAGCGGGTAAGACTTAAAATTTAAGGCATTGTAATTTGTTGCCATGACGACGCTTTGCTTCGGGGAGGACTAATTAAATTTATATTATAGATCTACTGACAGTTTCAGCCCATCATATGCTAAATGTATATGTTCGGGTAATTGTTGGCTTATTTCATCGTGCAAGCCCAACTGATGGCTGATATGTGTGAGATAGGCATTGGGTATTTCTAGTTCGTCAATTAGTGCGATTGCTTCCTCCAATGTAAAATGGGAAATATGTTTTTCTTTGCGCAATGCATTTACAACAATTGTGGAAGAGCCACGAATCAATGCTTTTTGCTCTTCATCTATCTTATTGGCATCCGTAATATAGGTGAAATTCCCGATCCTAAATGCCACCACTTCTAATTTATAATGCCATACACGTATAGGCGTAATACTTAATTCGTTTATAGAAAAAGGTTGACTGTTGATTGTATGAAGTTCTAGCTGTGGAATTCCCGGATACTTCTGTTCGCCGAATGCATAATAGAACTCTCGTTTTAGTTCTGCTTGGGTGGCTTCCGTAGCAAAAACTTTCATTGTTTTCTTCTGAAAATAATTATATGCACGTACGTCGTCTAGCCCTGCAATATGATCTTTGTGTGCATGCGTAAAAAGCACTGCATCCAGTCGATCATTTTTAGCACGTAACATTTGTTGTCTAAAATCCGGTGTTGTGTCAATCACCACAGAGCTTTGCGGTGTTTGTATTAAGATGCTACTTCTTAAACGTTTGTCTTTAATATTTGTTGAACTACATACTTCGCAATGACATGCAATCATTGGTACGCCGCTGCTGGTGCCGGTGCCCAGAAAAGTAATATCTAATTTATTATGCTGCATTTTAAAAAAATTATTCGCTACGCATAGCAAGAACGCTATCTACTATATAAACGGTATTGCCTCGCCAAGGAACACGCCCATGATATTCCTTATAATGAAGATCAAAAGTTTTACCGCTATTGGTCTCTAATTGATTAAAGATATTTTTATTCTTTATCGAGAATTCAAATTCATAACTTTGAAAAGAACCATTGTTCTGCCGCCCGAAACCCTGCTGAATAAGCTTTCCCTCATAAGTTTTGAATATATTCCCTTTATATACGGCGTAATTTAATACGCCCGTTTTTACTCCTTCGGCAAATACAAAAAAGTAACGCCAATACACATAGCCTCCCAAAGAAAGTAATAGCATGGCGCTAATGATGGCTATAATCTTTTTCATAAAAAACTTTATGGCAGCAATTTACAACAATATCGATTACAAATCGAAGCCATATTATTCTTAGAAGTGTGCCACCCAATACCCGGTCTTAAACAGAATAAAATTGTTTTCCTTATTTTTGAAAGAAAATAATCATGCGGTATTTTCAATCAGCTCTATTATTTCTATTAATTAGTACCTCTTCTTTTGCGCAAAGTATTTCCACAAGACTTAGCTCGCAAACGCAACGTTTGCTTGATGATGCACAAATGAGAAATGCTTCCCTTAGTTTGTATGTTGCTGATGCTGCAACTGGGGAGAAAGTATACGCATACGATGCTGAACGAGGACTTTCTCCGGCGAGCACACAGAAAATTTTTACTGCGATCGCCTCTTTTGAAATACTGGGAAGCGACTATACTTTTAAAACGCAAATTGGTTACAACGGTACTTTGTCCGATGGGGTACTGAAGGGAGATTTGATTGTGACCGGGTATGGTGATCCTACTTTTGGGAGTTGGCGTTTTGACGGTTTTAAGCCAGAAGACGTAAAGGCAAAAATCCTGACGAGCCTGGCTAATGCAGGTATCCGCGCTATTGATGGCAATATTGTGATTGATGAAAGTAAATGGGATTTTAATCCGACCCCTGGTGGATGGCCTTGGGATGATATGGGGAATTATTATGGTGCTGGTGATTGGGGTGTTAATTGGAGGGAGAATCAGACGAATGTGACTTTTCGAAGTGGGAGCCAAGCTGGTCGTGATGTCACGGTTACAAAAGTTGATCCTATTTTACAAGGGGCGACCCTGGTAAACCGTTTAACTACAGGTGCTTCAGGCTCTTCGGATAAAAGTTGTTTATATATGGCGCCCTATTCTCCCGTTGCCTTAATTCAAGGGTCGGTACCTGCAGGCAAAACATTGATGGTTACAGGCTCTATGCCTAACCCTCCATTGCAGTTTGGATATGAATTGAGAGATTGGTTGAAAGGGAAAAATATTTATTGTACGGGCGAAATAAAAACTGCTGCTGATTATATTTTGAAAGATAAAAATGTACCTGAAATAACGACTAGCATGGATATATACCCTTCACCTTTAATGCATAATATTGTTCATTTTTTTCTGCGCAATAGTGTAAATCTTTTTGGTGAAGCTTTTGCAAAGGCAATAGGTTATCAAGAGAGGAAAGAAGGTTCAACTGAAGCTGGAGTAAGTGTAATAAGAAGATTTTGGCTGGATAAAGGTATCGATAATTCTATGTTAAAGATGATTGACGGAAGTGGACTTTCACCGCAAAACTATGTGTGTGCAAAGGCAGAAGTAAAGGCATTGCTGTATGCGCAGGATAAAGATTGGTTTAAATATTTTTATGAAGCATTGCCTACTTACAACGGCATGAAAATGAAGAGCGGCACCATCGGTGGATGTAAAGCTTATGCCGGTTACCAAGTTTCCAAAAGCACGGGGAAAAAATATGTCTTTTCTATTATTATCAATAATTATTATGGTAGTCAATATAGTTTGTTGCCCAAAATGTACCGAATTTTAGATGTGTTGAAATAGCTTTGTGAGATGGATCACAAAATTCGTGATTGAAATTGTTTGAAAACTATTTTGCTGATACCGATGCATGAATGCTTTCAAGATACTGGCGTCATAGCACAGGCAGCAATCGATAATTCTTGGACTTTTCTTTTATGAGATTGCGGACTAGTTGACATGATAGCTGCAAATAATCACAAATGGTTTTTACTTGCGAAATCAATCAAAGCGGCGCTCGTTCTTACATTTAATTTACGGAAAATATTTTTGCGATGAGTCTCAATGGTTAGCTCGCTTAGGTATAAATCGCAAGCAATCTCTTTACTTGTAAGCCCTCGCTTGATTAATTGAATAATTTCAATTTCCCGATTGGACAATTTGTGACCGGCTATAAAATTATCTGCATTGTTTCGGATGGGCATTTTTTCTTGGGGAAATACTATTTCTCCATTGATAATTCTTTGTAGAAAAAGTTTTAAATCGTCAGCCGTAGTATCTTTTGAAATAAATCCATTTACATGTAAAGCCCTGCTTTCTGTAATAATTTTTTCATCAAAATACATGGATACAAAAACAATTTTCACTAGAGGATTCTTTTTTCTTATAGCAGTGGCTGCTTCGATACCATTCAGATAGGGCATATTAATATCCAGTAAAATTAAATCGGGGGACAATTTATTCAAGGTCTGAATTAACAGTCTGCCATTATGTACTTTTGCCAAAACGGTATAGTTTTGTTCTCCATTTAATAATTGTTCCAAACCATCGGCAAAAAGTTGATGGTCGTCGGCAATTATAATTTTTATAGAATTTATTGCCTTCATATTTTCGTTTTATGAATTGAAAATTCAATAATAGAAGATGTTCCTTTGTTACTACTCTCGATAGTAAAGCTACCATTTAAAAAGGCAACTCTTGATTCAATATTTTTTAATCCGATACCTTTATGATTTGCTCCAACTTGCAGTCCTACGCCGTTATCTTCCACAATCAACTGCAAGATACCTTCAATCAATAATAACTGAATGGTGGCTTCGCTGGCCTTTGAATGTTTAATTATATTAGATAGTAATTCATTCACCATGCGATAAAGGGTTACCGACGTTGTGATGTCTAATTGTTTATCATCTCCTTCTGTAATTAATTCAAAAGAAGTATCGGTCTTGTTATTTAATTCAGCAATTCTATTGGCTATTACCTTAAACAAACCTGCCTGCGAAAATTCCCTAGGAAGTAAGTTATGCGATATCTCGCGTAAGTCGGAGGCTGCCTTTCCTATCAATTCGAGCGTTTTGCGATAGTGCGGTGACGCTTTGTAGCCATCATTATGCTGGTTACTGATATGTAGTTTCAGTGTACTGATGGTAGCGCCTAAATCGTCATGTAAGTCCTGCGCCAGCCGTTTGCGTTCCTCTTCCTGTGCAACTATTACACTCTCAAAAATCTCTTTTTCCTTTTCTGCTTGCAGAAACTGCAAATGAGCATGTTCCTTAAAAATATGCCGATAGCGAATAACTAACAATATGCTTAATAAAATAATTTCCGCAGCTAGTCCTACCGTAATTAGGTTTGGGCGGATTGGATTATAATTGATAATACCGATATGATTGAGTAACAAATTAACGAATCCAAGATAGAGTAATAAAACACTGAGGAAATAATACAAAGCCAGCATCTTTTTTTTATACATCATTTCTATTAGACCCAGCATAATTAACAGAAAAGAGAATGCCATAAATATTTCAAAGACCACATCTAATTTTACCCCAATATTTGTGAAGGGATGAAAACTGAAAAAATAATTCCACAATAAGAGCACAATTCCTAAAAAAATGTCGAATGTAAAAACACCACGCAAAAACTTAAAGAAAATTGGACTGTAAGTTTTCTGATTGGTAAACAATTGCATTACTCGTATGCCACATGCTACTGCAAACAATGCAAACGGATATTGTCCTAATCTTTTAAGAAAAACATATAACCCTCCTGAAAATAACGAAGCATCTAACATATCTTCTTTCAAAAGGAAAATCATGTTGAATATCACATATAAACCATACCATAAATAAATTTTATCGCGCAGCACGATGAACAAGAGCAGATTTAAAATTGTTGCGAACAAAAAGAATCCCATATACCAGCCCCAATGCCAATAAAAATTTTTTTCCCACAACAAGTAATCTTCCGGTGTGGTAATATCCATCGGCATGTAGATGTTGGCGTGATAATTAATGACATGCAGATAAACACCTTTGTTTTCGCCAGGCAATAGGTGTATAGGCAGCGATAGAGACCTGACCGGATAAGGTCTTTGTAGTAATGGAGTGAGGTATGAAATGGTTGAAATTTTTTTAAACCCTTTTTTGCTAGTGTCAGCGATGTACCAAACTGCTGAATCAATGGGCGCATAAAGGCTGTATAGCAAGTTGAACGCTTCTTTATTTGTGCTTTTTAAAATAATATAAATCCAATAATTACTGTTGGTATAACCCACATTGAAAGTCTTGTGCCATTGCCAACGAGAGAATTTCCCTACTTTTCGCAAGGAATCTGCCTGTTTAAAATTTATATTATTTGCTTTGTCGTTAAAGTAAGAAAAATATTCAGATAGATGTTCACTGTTTGCACCACTTACGACCATAGTGTCCTTGTAGGCACTTTGTGCCACTAATATAGGAGCCATAAATATTAGACTAACAAATAAAGAAGCAGCCATCTTCATAAGCGGTAATTAAGCAATTCTCTCGCAAATTACAACTTATCCGGCGCAAAAAAATACCGGAAAACAGGTATTGTTTACGGAAAGTCACCGGAGTAAATTTGGTCATTGATAGAATAATTGTCTACTGCCAACACTTCTTTTGAACCAAATCTAAAATACTGAAAAAACTATTATTATGCTATCTGGAAGTTATACTAGCCAAAGCGCAAAAATGGCAAACATCTTTACCTGTAAAACTACCTATAACTTGAAGTTAGATGGTGTTTTCGTTGTAGATAAAAAAGTTACGCTCTCTTGTGGAAGCGGGACCGATTTATCTTTTATTTTTCACAACTATACAACCGAGAAAGTTGATATAAATTGTTCGTAGAAAAACAGGTTGAACGCGGCGATGTTTAGGTTATTTAAACCTTTTTTCAATCTAAGACTACAAGTTCTTCCGAAGGATTCTGGAGTGGGTGGTGGATTATTTTTTTACAGATTTACGGGCACAAACGACAGATTTCCCGGTGAAACTTTTGTGCAAAATATATTGAAAACATTTTATGATATTAAATCTCTACAAAATGAAAAAAGCATTTTTATTTTTTGTTCTTTTATTCGCATTAAAATCCTCGTTTGCGCAAACAATTCCATCTAAAGAGGATATTATTAATTGGATAGCCTCCAAAATAAATGAGCAGGGCAGTAGCAGGCAACAATTTAACGGAGGGAAATTTTT
>NZ_JBNQGD010000065.1:0-15688 GCF_050436765.1 Arachidicoccus sp.
GCGTGAAATATAATAAGTCGAGGGCTGCTGAAATCTTGAAAATTGACCGTAAAACGCTTTATAACAAATTAAAGGAAATGGGGAAAGAATTCTAGAGAAAAGAATAAAATTTTGATATTCCAGATTTTTCGTTTATTAAATTATTTGTTATGAAAAAGTGTATTTTAATTTATGAAGATGATGATGAAATATCTGAACTGTGTAAGCTTCTTATCAGTACTGCTAATAGAAAAGTGGTGACACTAGCGAGATGCACAAATGTGGTGGCAGACATTCAAAAATATTTTCCGGATCTTATTTTGATGGACTTGTGGATTCCGGAAATTGGTGGTGAGAAAGCGATTATTTTAATTAAAGAAAATCCCGATATTTGCCATATCCCAGTAGTGGTTTTTTCGGCAAATAACAATATCGAAGCCATTAGTAAGAAAGTGAAGGCCAATGCTTTTTTAAAAAAGCCATTTGATATTTCTGTTATGAAACAATTGATCGACAAGTTGCTGCTGTAGCAGATAAATAAAGCATTCTCTAAAATTGTAAACCAAAATTTATGAACCAAAATGAAGCAAAAAACTTAAACAAGAAATTGCTGGATATTAGAGCAGCCATGACTAAATTGAATGAAAAACTAGTACACGATTTACGCTCTCCCTTAACGGTCATAACATTACAAGCAGAACTAATGAAATTAGAGGGTGCTCTACCCGCCCATGCCGTGGAGATGTGCATACGTATTGTAGAATCGGGTAGGAAAATAGATGCAATACTTGCCGAGTATCTGGTGACATCCTCTTCAATATAACTGTTACTGAATAATATTCTCATGAACTACAAAGAAACTAAAGTCTTTTGGTTCTGCTACCATTTGTTCGATGTCTATGGGAAAGTTAGCAGTTTTCCTTCCCGATCAAAAGTATAGACGCAGCTCTCTTACAGGGTTTTCTTCTTCTGCCTATCCATATAAAAATAAGGGCTTACATGCCAAAAAAAGCGAAAGATTTCTGTATTCTACTGCTCATTATATAAAATTTGGCAGTTGCTGCAATAAAAAGTTCTTCTTTTAAATTTTCCTAAATAGGCTCGTTTAAAAGCAATATTACATCTCGGACATATAGTTCTATTATGTGCTTGCCAATGTTTTTTTAATTCAAAATTTTTCTTCCATTTTAGAAAATCGAAAGCATAGCTTCTGGTGGCGTCAATAAGGCTTTCTAGCTGGACAACGTTTAAATCTTCTATTTTATTTAATGGATGAAGTCGTTCTCTAAATAGTACCTCATTTTTAATAATATTGCCACTACCAGCAAAAATATCCTGGGTTAGAAGCGCGTCGCAGACAAGTAAGGAGGGTGTTTTGAGCAATTTTACTTTTGCTGCGAGAGGATTCCAATGCTGGGATAAGATATCTGCTTCCCAATCATAAATTGAATCCAGGGGATCCTCCAGAAATTTTACGGAACAAGCATAAAAATTGATTAATCCATTTTCAAAATGTAAACTTAACCGAGGTTGTGCAGCTTTTGTTTCGTTGATTAAATAAGAACCAAATAATAAAAGATGTATTCGGACTGTGAAATCATCAAAGCAAATCAAAAACTGCTTTCCCCAGCTTTTAAAAGAGCGTACGGTACAATTAAGTAATCTCTCTTTAGATTGTTTGGTATTGCCTGTCACTTCCAATATTTTCTTCCCGCAAAATGGCTGGACAAGTTCTTTTAGAATGAGTATAGAGGGTCCTTCGGGCATAATAAGATTGATAAAGTAAATTAAAGGGGCGGACTATCTCTATATTTAAAAATATTTAAAAGTATAGCGAGGATGGCAAATAATATTAGAAGATGAATGGTAGGTCCTGCCGCCAAAAGGAAGAATCCAATTATCCAACTGATAATTAAAAGGAGTGCCATAATATATAAGAATATTGCCATTATCGATTTTTTTGTTAGAAAAGTAGAATGATTACCCATACCCTTAATTGTGTAACCAACCACAACAATTGGGACTGTATATCATTTATTTTTTTTGCGCAAAGAGGAGGGTTTTGCAGGGCTGATTTGTTTTTCATAGGAAATGTGTTTAAATTAGGTAAAAACTATTTGTCCAAAAGATTTTGAAACCGTTTTTTCTTATATTTAAAACAAAGTGTATTCCAATTCCCGATCGTTATTAGAATCGTTGAATTATTAGCTGTTAGAGGGACGTAGCGTGTACGATATTTTAACGAGCGGTCATCTCCGCATTTTGCAAGCTACAATTTGTAGAGAAAATTACCCATTTATACGCCTGCCTGCACCTTCTGTTCCGTATTTTCTGTTTTTTTGTCGCCTATTAGAAGTTGCATAGAGATCTCTAAAAATATAAAAATGAAAAATTGGTGGATGGGCAGATACAGCTATTATCTATAGTTCAACACAAAGTAGGCAAAAGTGAGGTAAGATTTTTTGCAAGAGCAGAAGTCCGTGAAACCGGAAGATGATTTGCCATCAGCTATTATTGATAGGTTCGCCAAATTTAACTATCTTAAAGCCGTATTTGAGGTAAGATGTAAAACAAACTTTTATGAATGATACTTTTGCCAGCAGGGCCATAAATTATAATAAGCATTTACGTTATTGTGGAGAATTACCCAATGGATTCCAGGTATTGAATCCTTATTTGGAAAGTCTTGAGACAATGGAGGTGATGCAGCAGTTCTATGAAAAATATTACAATGATTCTGCCACCAGAAAATTTATCATTGGTATAAATCCGGGTCGTCATGGCGGCGGGGTAACCGGTGTGCCTTTTACCGATACCAAGAGGTTGAAAAGTATCTGTGGCATTGAAATGAAATCTGCACAGACTCACGAATTATCCTCTGTTTTTTTTTATGATTTGATTGCCCAATATGGTGGGGCGGAAAGTTTTTATAAAGATATCTACATCAACTCATTGTTCCCCTTGGCTATTATTCGCCAAACAAAAGATGATAAATGGGTTAATGCAAACTATTATGATGATCCTGTTCTTTTTAAAATGCTAAAAGATTTTATGATTCATTCATTGAAAAAGATTATAGATCTGGGATTAGACACTTCAGAAGTTTTTGTATTGGGGAAGAAAAATGCTATTTTTTTTCAAAAATTAAACAATGAGGCAAAATTGTTTGGAAAATTCCAAATACTGGAGCATCCACGATACATTCAGCAATATAAACACAGCGAAAAAAACTGGTATATCGACAAATATATGAATGCACTCAATATGGCGAAAGAAAAACGTTAACTTTAACGTCGAAACAAAATCATAATTTATCGCCTATTTTCTTTTTGTTAATTAAAAGCAGAGTACCTTTGCGCCCTCAATTAAAAAATGATCATGGTAGATTTATCCGCCTTTGACCCTAATGATGTGTGTAATCCTGAAAACGGTCTTTTTGGATTGCCTTTTAATAGTGTGGAAGATGCTAAAGTGGTTGTGTTGCCTGTACCTTGGGAAGCTACTGTCACATACGGTAGCGGAACTGCTCGTTCTATTGACCCTATTTTAAAAGCAAGTCTGCAAATAGATTTATTCGACCCCGATTTCGGAGATACTTGGAAGAAAGGCTTTTATATGGCAGAACCTAACAAGAAAATACTCACCAAAAGTGATTATTTGCGAAAGGAGGCGGAGTTATTTGTAGATTACATTTGTCACGGAGAAGAAGTTGGTAAAAATAACTTCATGTGTAAAAGCATTCGGGAAATAAATGAAGGTGGAGTTTATCTTAATAAATGGGTCTACGAACAAGCAATAGATCTCTTAGGTCGAGGAAAATTAGTAGGTTTGTTAGGGGGGGATCATAGCACGTCTTTAGGTTTTATAAAAGCATTGAGTGAAACAAACAATAATTTTGCCGTTTTGCAAATAGATGCGCATTGCGATTTGCGTAAGGCTTATGAAGGCTTTACTTATTCTCATGCCTCTGTAATGTACAATGTGCTCAATGAAATACCACAAGTAAGTAAATTGGTTCAATTAGGCGTCAGAGAATTTTGTGAAGAAGAATGGAATTTCTTACAGCAGAATCAGGAAAGGGTTTATACTTTTTACGACAAAAAAGTAAAAGAGCGCATGTACGAAGGTGCGACTTGGGCAGCGATAACAGAAGAAATAATTGCACAACTACCAGAAAGGATTTATATCAGCTTTGATGTCGATGGTCTTGATCCAAAATTGTGTCCCAATACCGGACTACCGGTCCAAGGCGGCTTTGAAGCGGAGCAAATAATGTATTTAATAAAAAAAATAGTAGCCACTGGTAGAAAGGTTATTGGTTTCGATTTGGTAGAACTAGGGTCGAATAACAACATAATAGACGCAACTGTTGGCGCGCGTCTATTGTGGAATCTATGTAACTGGCTTTGTCTTAGCAATCAATAAAAATATGCCTTCAAAAGATTACGATTTTCTTGTCACGCTTAAAAAAAATGTAGATAGAAAGATAAATATTATCTCTCAGATACTACTTTTTATTGCTGCTTGTGTATTTACCTACATTGGCATTAGATTATTTATCGTTTCTGCAAAAGCAGCATGGGAACCGTTTGCAGTTGTGGGATTTATCGTGATATGGACGATTTATTGTGTAAGGTCTTCTAAACCAAAATTTTATAGGTTGGCATTACTAGTGGCTGGTGCATATTTTTTCTTTTCCCCCATTGGATTTTCTTGGATTGGTTTTTTATATTTAATTGCCGGATTGATGGAAAAGCAGGCAAAGTTCCCCCAGGAGATAGGCTTTGACAAAGAAGGTGTCACCGTCAATTCATTTCCCATAAAAAATTATATTTGGAGTGAACTAAATAATGTTGTGATTAAGGACAACTTACTTACCATCGATTTTAAGAATAATAGAATCTTTCAAAAAGAGATCCAAGATACTGTGTCTAAGGAAATTGAGGCGGAATTTAATACTTTCTGTAAAGAAAATATTAAATAGCCATGTCATCCAACTATTTACTACTCTGTGCGGGTTAACGCTTCCCCTCTCCCCTGAGAAAGGTTTCTGTTGTCCTCTAATATCTTTATTCATCCCCGATTTTTGTGAGTCGATTTTGCCTTTTTTTTAGGTATTGCGAGGCTTTGTTCTAATTGAGTAATCAAATCATCTGACGGACTGACCGTTTTGGCTTTAGAAACGGGTAATTTTTTGCCATTGGCTTTCGCTTTTATGAGTTTCATAAGTTTTATAGTGTAATCATCTTTAAAATCGGTTATATCAAAATGTCCTTGCAGGTTTTTTACCAAATCTTTTGCCATCGCTAGTTCCGCAGTTTTGGGCTTAGGCATATCCACTATAAATTCAGATGGGTCACGTATTTCATTTAAAAAGCGTAAAGTATGTAAAATGAGAATGCCTTGGGCTGAGCGCAAAAGGACTGGTCTTTCTTTGTTGCGTAAAACAAAGGTTCCCACCCCTGCCATTGCTGATTTGTTGAGTACTTCTTCTAAGAGGCTAAAAGCTCTTTCACCGCCTTTTGCCGGCTTTAAATAGTAGGCGCTGTCAAATAAAATAACATCTACATCTGAAGCTTTTACAAAAACCCGCAAATCAATCGTTTTAGTTTTTTCTGGACTGGCGTTTTCGAAATCTTTAGCTGAAAGTACCACGTATTTCCCGTTTAAATTATATCCTTTTACTATGTTGTTCCAGGCGACTTCTTTTCCTGTATTTTCATTGACTCTTTTGAAATGTATATTAGATAAATCTTTTTTATCCAACATGTCAAAGTCTAAAGCCCTGTCCTGCACTGCGGAAAATAATTTAATGGGGATATTCACTAATCCCAAAGCGACAGATCCTGTCCAAATAGATCGCATATCATCATTTTTTAGTGTTAATTATTTTATTTGTCTATACCTTCTTAGTCTTTTTACAACCTTGGCCCTATTACGTCCTTTACTAAATATATCTTTTAAATATCGCCGCCTTCACTTAAAGGTTTCGATTAAAAAGATAATTTTTCCTCCACTGTAGCAAGGCTTTATTCAGAAGGATTAAAGAAGGACTTTTAAGTGTCATCCAGTTTTTGGGTGTTCTATTCATCTTCGGCCGAAAATTGATGAAGATGAAGCGCATTCTCTTTCTGTATTACATAGTTTCGCCTTCTTTCTTCGATGTAATTCATTACTGTAATATCGAGTCATAATTTATTTTATGAATAAACAAATTCCTGCTTAGCAAGGCCCCTTTAATTCTTAGTTGCGTAATTTTCTGCCCTTTAATCCTTTAATGCTTTTACACTTTATGCTTCCAACAGGTATGCCAATTTCCGGATGGCGTGATCATTGGATATTTGAAAATGGGTGTAGGAATTGGAGTTAATATGTGTCTAATTCAAATTATTATCATTTTTATTTACATCTTAAATTTTTGTCTTTTGAAAAATGATATAAGAAATAAAGGAAAAAATATTTCGCAAAATTTTATTGGTACTTCGGGGTGGCAGTACAGGCATTGGCGAGAAAATTTTTACCCTGCATCCATACAGGTAAAAGATCAGTTTAGCTATTACCGATCGCAGTTTAATACGGTTGAGCTAAATGCTTCATTCTATCATGTACCGCTAAAAAAAACTTTTGAAAATTGGGCAAGTGCGGTAGAGGATGATTTTTTGTTTTCGGTTAAGGCAAATCGATACTTTACTCATTTGAAAAAATTACAAGTCCGCTGGGAAGACTTGGAGCCTTTTCTCAACAAGACTTTGGCTTTAGAAAAGCATCTCGGCCCCATTTTGTTCCAACTTCCGCCAAGCTGGAAAATTGATATAGAGCGTTTAAATCACTTTCTTAATTTGCTTCCTTCTACCGTGAAAACTACTTTTGAATTTCGAAATCAAACTTGGTATCAGGAAGAAGTGTATGAACTGCTGTCTTCACACCAATCGGCATTTTGCATTTATGATTTAGGCGGACACTTTTCCCCTAAAATTGTGACGGCCCCTTTTGTGTATATTCGTTTACATGGGCCGGAAGGCAAATACCAGGGCTTTTATCAAAAGGATTTTCTAGAGCAAATGGCGCAATACATACATAATTGGAACGCTGAACAAAGAGACGTATATGTCTATTTTGACAATGACATGCAAGGATACGCGCCAAAGAATGCATTGATGCTCAGAAAAATTCTTTCGTAAAAAATAAAAGACATTTACGAGAGATGAGAACGCAACATAATGTAGAATTCATTCCACACATTGACGCTGCCCTTACTTTGCCCTGTTTTTCACTTTTTTATTTTAACAATCCTCTATACCGTTTTAAGGTATTGATAATCATAATAATTTTTAAAATTTGGTCCACTTTCCATTCTTAGGAATATTCTTTGTTCTTAGTTCTATCGGATGCAAGAAACTTTTTAACCTAAAAAACATATACTATGGAAAACAGTGCTGTGACATTCCCGTCGACACTCAAATGGGACGAGAATTCTAAATTTTATCATTTATTTCTGGATGGAATAAAAGATATCTATTGGGCCGAAAAAGAGATGGTCGATTCATTGCCCGATATGCAGGATGCTGCGACCTCTGCCGAATTGAAATCGGCTCTCGGTATGCATTTGAACGAAACTATTGGACACGTTTCAAGACTTGAAAAGGTTTTTTCATTAATGAAGTTGGAGCCTGATTCCAAAAAGTGTAAAGCAATGGCAGGTTTAATGAGAGAAGCCCGTGAATTAATTTCAGATACAGAGGACGATTCGATGGTGCGTGATTGTGCCATTATTTTTGCTGCTCAAAAAATTGAACATTATGAAATCGGCACCTATGGTACGCTTTGTCGTTGGGCTAAGCAAATGGGAAAACTTGATATTGCCGGATTACTCTATCATAATTTATCAGAGGAAAAAGAGGCTGATGAAAAACTCACTGCTATAGCGGAATTAAATATTAATAACGAGGGAATTAATGAGTGACAAAACGGACAAAAGTAAATGCTTAAGTTTAAGCTATTGGCGGAAAGCAAATGAGAGAGACTTAGGCATTTATTTTTTAAATTAAAACAATTCATCTTTTTAATATTTAATCATGACTACCATCGAAAAAATGATAAAGATTATTCATCATCTTATTTCTCTAAATAGAAAAAGAGTAATTGCCTATAGTAAAGGAAGGGAGTTTGTCGACGCGGCCTTTTTGAAATCTTTTTTTTCTGATTGTGTTACATCTAGTGAAAAGAATATCGCCGATTTAAAAAGGGTAGCTAAAGATTTCAACAAAAGCCTTGAGGTGGCAAACGAAGGTGAGTTTAGTAATATTTTGATTAAATGGTTTGAGGGAATAAAATTACACGCTGCCGCTCTCGAAACGCAATCTTTGTTAATGCACTTTAATAAGGTTGAGGATGTATGTCTGAAAAATTACAATCGGGAGTTAAATCATAATGGGTTTGAATCTTTTAATGATTTGTCCGCCGTGCTTTTAGACCAGAAAAAATCTTTTTTGACCGCAAAGATCAAAATAAAAGATTTATTGACAGTAATGGTAAATTGAAAAAGCCCCCTTATGGTAAGCTGTCCACTATTATCAAAAATTTCTTATTAAAATAGTTTATTTATGCTGCTTTTGATTTCTTTCATTTTAGTGAAATGAAAGTACTGAATTTATATTTTATGAATCTAAAAAAATTAATCATGGCAA
The DNA here is from genome assembly GCF_050436765.1 of Arachidicoccus sp. NCBI lineage: Bacteria > Pseudomonadati > Bacteroidota > Chitinophagia > Chitinophagales > Chitinophagaceae > Arachidicoccus > Arachidicoccus sp. The sequence goes on from NZ_JBNQGD010000065.1 coordinate 8,667, forward strand.
AGTATTCAAAAGAATCTCAGCACAAAGTTGAAAAGACAATGAAAGAAATGAAAGAGGGAAAGCTTTATAGCGGTAAAAGTCATAAAAAGGTTACTAATCCCAAGCAAGCTGTTGCTATTGGTTTGTCAGAGGCGAGAGCAGAAGGAGAAAAGGTTCCCAAGAAAAAAGCTGCTACAAAGAAGGATAAAAATAAAAAATAGAAAAATGATTATTTCTTATTTAATATTTGATCCGATTGGGCATTTAGATTTTAAAATGCTTTATTAAGCTTTATCTCCCGATTGAATATATAATGACCAAGTGGTCTGGGTCTCTCAGAGAAGCCGACCGGCAAGTAATGATTACTTTTAAAATGTTTCCGGTCATTCTATAGTTTCTATCTCCTTCTAATTAGGATTATTAATAATCCATGGTGAACTGGTACCAAATCATCGATCAGTTTTGGTGAGCGATTAATTATTTATTTTCTCTTCTCTACATATATAAATTTCCCAATTTTAACTGGGGTGAACTTGAAAAATTTAGGTATATCCATAAAAAATAAAAAATGAAACAACTTACGAGTGATTATATCATTTCCCGTTTAATCGATTGGAAGATAAATAGAATTTTCGGTTTTCCCGGCGATGGCATTAATGGACTGATGGGCGCATTAAACAGGGCAAAAGATAAAATAGATTTTATTCAAGTGAGACATGAGGAAAATGCCGCATTTATGGCTTGCGCTCATGCCAAATTTACAGGTGAAGTGGGAGTGTGCATGGCGACTTCCGGGCCAGGTGCGATACATTTGTTAAACGGATTGTATGATGCTAAAATGGATCACCAACCAGTGCTCGCAATCGTAGGGCAACAAGCAAGAGCGGCAATTGGCGGCAGTTATCAGCAGGAGGTGGATTTGGATTCCCTGTTTAAAGATGTAGCTTGTCAATACGTTCATACTGCGATGGTTCCCGAACAGATAAGACATCTGGTCGACAGGGCGGTCCGCATTGCTAAAACCACGCGTTCGGTTACTTGTATCATTATTCCGAATGATTTACAGGAGTCAAAATATGAAGAACCGCCTAGAGCTCACGGTACACTTAACTCAGGGCTTAATTATTCAGTACCGCTCATTGTGCCTTTGCAAAGTGATTTACAAAAGGCCGCTGACATTTTAAATAAGGGAGAAAAAGTTTCAATGCTTGTTGGTGCAGGCGCATTCGGCGCGGAGGACGAAGTGATCCAGGTGGCTGAGTTGTTGGGTGCGGGCGTCGCTAAAGCGCTCCTTGGCAAAGCTGTATTGCCCGACGATCTTCCTTATGTCACCGGTTCAATTGGATTACTCGGTACTAAGCCCAGTTGGGATATGATGATGGATTGCGATACATTATTGATGATTGGTTCTAGCTTTCCTTATTCAGAATTTTTGCCAAAAGTTGACAACGCGAAAGGAGTGCAAATAGACATTGATGGTAAGATGCTTGGGATTCGTTTCCCAATGGAGGTAAATCTGCAGGGTGACAGTAAAAGAACCCTTCAAGCATTAATTCCTTTACTTAAGAGAAAAGAAGACAGAAGCTGGCGCAAAACAATCGAAGATAATATAAGAGAATGGTGGGAAGTTCTTGAGGCGCGCGCAATGCATGATGGCGATCCTATAAATCCAGAAAGAATATTTTGGGAATTATCAAAACACCTGCCTGACGATTGTATTCTTACGTCTGACTCTGGTTCATCTGCTAATTGGTTTGCCAGAGATTTAAAAATACGTAAAGGGATGAAGGCATCTTTATCCGGCAATCTCGCTACTATGTGTCCGGGAGTTCCGTATGCTATTGCGGCCAAGTTTGCCTATCCCGGAAGAATGCCCATTGCACTAGTAGGGGATGGAGCTATGCAAATGCTCGGCAATAACGGGCTAATAACCATTTCAAAATATTGGAAACAATGGCGTGATCCTCGACTTATGATTTTAGTTTTAAACAATCGCGATCTTAATCAGGTCACTTGGGAACAAAGAGTAATGGTGGGAGATCCAAAATTCGAAGCTAGCCAAGAAGTGCCGGATTTTCCGTATGCCGAATACGCTAAAATGCTGGGTCTCGCGGGAATAAAAGTGGATAAGGCTGAGGATATTACTTCGGCAATCGAATTTGCTCTTTCTCAAATGCGGCCTGTGGTGCTCGAGGCTTATACAGATCCAAATGTGCCACCCCTCCCGCCCCATATCACTCTTAAGCAGGCAAAGAATTTTTCAGAATCTGCAATAGAAGATCCTGATAAATGGGAAATGATAAAAGATACATGGAAGGAAGAGATTGCCACGCTATTTCATAAGTAAAATGGAAGAAGAATATTATAGCTTGACGAAGGGGGCAGAATCGTTTTTAATTAAGTATTTAAGCGTTTCTGCGTATACCATTCCCACGGACGGCCCAGAGTCAGACGGAACTATTGAATGGGATAGCACAACGATGATCCTGGTAGAAATAGAAGCTGGCGGAAAAATGGGTATTGGCTACAGTTATGCGGATATTTCCTCCGCATATTTCATCGAAAAAAGGTTAAAGGCGCTAGTGATTGGTAAAAATGCAATGGATATTCCCTATATATTGAAATCTCTGACGGATAGTACACGAAACAACGGTAATTGCGGGATTATTTCCATGGCTATTTCCGCAGTGGATAATGCCCTGTGGGACTTAAAAGCAAAGCTTCTTGGCTTGTCATTGACTTTACTTTTGGGCAAAGTGCGTGACGATTTTCCGATTTATGGAAGTGGAGGTTTTACCTCATATTCTATCGAAATGCTACAAAAACAATTATCTGGATGGGCCGAAAAAGGTATCAAGCAAGTAAAGATGAAAATAGGCCGGGAACCTGATAAGGATTTTTACAGGGTAAAAAAAGCAAGAGAAGCTGTCGGTACAAAAGTAGAATTGTTTGTAGATGCCAACGGTGCATATTCCACAAAACAAGCCTTAAAAATGGCTCAGCAATTTGCTGACCTTGGGGTAACCTGGTTCGAAGAACCTCGTCCCTCCGACGACTTACATGGACTGCATTTGATTCGCGAACATAGCTCATCCGCAACAATGAATATAGCGGCAGGTGAATATGGGTACAATCTGCCCTACTTTGAACAAATGCTTGCCGCGCAATGTGTGGATGTGCTGCAGGCAGATGCAACACGTTGTGGCGGCATTTCTACTTTTTTGAAGGTTGGTCACACCTGTGAAGCTCATCAATTGCCTTTTTCTTCTCATTGCGCACCGACACTTCATTTACAGGCGGGGCTGTCATTACCTTCTTTTTTTATCGCCGAATATTTTTATGACCATGTAAGAATAGAAAACATGCTTTTTGATGGGGTGCCTCAGCCTCTGGATGGAGCGTTGTATCCAGATTTGAGCCGTCCTGGGCTTGGTTTTGAATTCAAGTATGCCGATGCAGAAAAATATAAAGTATAGCGTTTTTTACTATAACATTCAACATATCTTAAATAAAAAGAGAATCTCGGGAAGGAAAAAATAGTGATAATAACATATACCAGATTATAAATGTAACGGAATTTTATCTTTTCATGAATTAATTTTTTTTATGCCTACAAATGAAACATTGTATAATTTAAATTACGAAACAAAATATTCTCAAGGAATAGATATAGTTTCAATGGAAGCGGAATTAATCGCAAAAGTTACTGGAGAAGTACGCTTTGATTATGGTACCAAAGCACTATACGCAACCGACGCCTCTAACTATCGACAAGTTCCTATTGGAGTCGTGCTTCCCAAAAGTGAAGAAGATATTATAAATACGATAGCTATTTGCAGAAAATATCATGCGCCGGTTTTATCAAGGGGTGGTGGTACAAGCCTCACAGGTGCTTGTTGTAACGTAGCCGTGATAATGGATATGACCAAATATTATAATAAAATTTTAAAAATTGATCAAGAAAAGAAAACGGTCACAGTTCAGCCCGGTATTGTGTTGGATGAAATGCGCAAAGCTACACGAGAACAAGCCGGTCTTACATTTGGTCCGGACCCGGCCACACACAGCCATTGCGCCATTGGGGGGATGCTGGGAAATGACTCCTGTGGTATACATTCCGTGATGTCCCAATTTTATGGATATGGTGCCCGCACAGCGGACAACACAGCATCTCTTACAATCCTTACTTACGATGGGGTTAAAATGAAAATCGGCCCGACATCTGATGAGGAACTAAAGTTGATAATACAGAAAGGAGGTAGAAGGGGAGAAATTTATCGACAGTTAAAGGATCTGGGAGAAAAATATGCCGATGAGATTCGTGAAAAATTTCCTTCTATTCCGCGGCGCGTTTCGGGTTACAATTTGCCATCTTTGTTACCTGAGCATGGTTTCAATGTTGCCGAAGCAATAGTAGGTTCCGAAGGAACATGTGTGGTTGTCTTGGAGGCTGAAATGAAATTGATGCCGGAGCCGCAAGCGCGTTCCTTATTGGTTTTGGGTTATCCTGATATTTATGATGCTGGTCATGCCTGCCCCGACATAATGAAACATAAGCCTATTGGCCTTGAAGGTTTTGATGAAGTATTGATTCAATATATGAAAAATAAGGGACTAAACTTAGAAGATATTCCTTTATTGCCAAAAGGTGGTGGGTGGCTCTTGGTAGAGTTTGATGGCAAAGACAAGATCGAATCGGATAATAAGTGCAAAGCGGTAATGAAAGAATTGAAGAAGGGAAAAACGATACCCAATATGAGCCTTTTTGACGATCATGATCAAGAAAGAAAACTTTGGGAAATCAGAGAATCGGGCTTGGGTGCCACAGCGTTTGTTCCCTCTCTGCCAGACATGTGGACAGGTTGGGAAGATTCCGCAGTTTCCCCCGAAAAGGTGGGTGATTATCTAAAAGATCTCAAAGATTTATTTGACAAATATGACTATCACCCCTCTCTTTATGGCCATTTTGGGCAGGGCTGTATTCATTGTCGTGTTAATTTCGATATGGTAACGGAACCTGGGATAGAAAAGTATAAAAAATTTACAGAAGAAGCTGCTCGCCTTGTTGTAAGTTATGGTGGATCTCTTTCCGGCGAACACGGAGATGGCCAGTCTAGAGGTAGTTTGCTGGAAATAATGTATGGTGAAGAAATTATGAAAGCTTTTCACGAATTTAAAACAATTTGGGATCCACAATGGATGATGAATCCTGGGAAAGTAATTGATAGTTATGGACAATTGGCAGACTTAAGACTTGGTCCTTCTTATAATCCGCCTATTTCAAAAACTCATTTTCATTTTATGGATGATGATGATAAAGGAAGTTTTGCGCGTGCCACATTGCGTTGCGTGGGTGTGGGGAACTGCCGCCAGCATGAAGGAGGAACGATGTGTCCAAGTTATATGGTGACAAGAGAGGAAAAAGATAGTACCCGGGGGCGTGCCCATTTACTTTTCGAGATGTTGAATGGTAATGTCATAAAGGATGGTTGGTCAGACCAATATGTAAAGGAGTCGCTTGATTTATGCCTCGCCTGTAAAGGCTGCAAGGGGGATTGTCCCGTGAATGTAGATATCGCAACATTGAAAGCTGAATTTTTGTCGCATTATTATAAGAAGAAAAATAGACCCGCTTCTGCTTTTGCTTTTGGATGGATATATTGGTGGTCACGGTTGGCTTCTGTGATGCCCGGAATTGTTAATTTTGTAACTCATGCGCCTATTTTAAATAAGATATCGAAATCTTCTATTGGGATAACGCAAAAAAGAACTATTCCGACCTTTGCCCAACAAACTTTTAGAAACTGGTTTAATTCGAGAGATCCAAAAAACGGTGATAAGCCGAAAGTTATCCTATGGGTAGATACATGGAATAATTTCTTCAAACCCGAAACGTTGGTTGCGGCGCTGGAAGTATTAGAGGCGGCTGATTTTCATGTTATTATAGCTAAGAAAATTATGTGTTGTGGAAGACCTCTGTATGATTTTGGTATGTTGGATACCGCCAAAAAAATGTTACTGCAGATCTTAGATACACTGCGCGATGAAATAAGAGCAGGCACCCCCGTTATTGGATTAGAACCAAGTTGTGTCTCTGTTTTTCGGGACGAGCTCTGTGATCTTTTTCCTGCAAACGAAGATGCGAAACGGCTAAAAAAACAGACATTCACTCTGGCTGAATTTCTGGAAAAAGAGGCTTCGCATTTTAAAATACCACAATTAAAAAGAAATGCCCTTGTTCATGGACACTGTCATCATAAGGCTGTGATGAAAATGAAAAGTGAAGAAAATCTTTTGAAAAAAATGGGATTAAATTATACGATTGTGGACTCGGGATGTTGTGGTATGGCTGGCTATTTCGGATATCTTGAGGGTGATAAATATGAAGTTTCTATAAAAGCGGGAGAAAGAGTTTTGTTACCTACCGTTAGAAGTGCAGATAAAAGAACACTCATTATCGCCAATGGCTATAGCTGTCGTGAGCAGATAGAACAAATGACCGATAGAGCGGGAATGCATATAGCACAAGTATTACAAATGGCGCTGTATGAAAATGGTGGGGCGCCGAATAAAGAAACAAATTTTCCTGAAAAAAAATATATAGATGAAATGAAACTACACTCCATTAAACTTACCGTAAAAAGAATAGCCGGGTTGATATCAATAATCGGATTGGCAGTATTGAGTTATTCCTTATTTACAAAAAATAGGAAGGAAGATAAGGAGCATTGCCTGTGATGACAGCGTAGATTAAATGGGAAATATAGAGGGTCTTGTCGGTCGGACAGCGTCGAAAAGGACAGTTAGGAAATAATTTTTGAAATGTCTATTTTGCCAAGAGGCTTGAGCGGTAGCAATTTAGGAAAATATCGAGTAAAATGAAATACAAATTAATTAACAAAGGTGAGCAAAATACCTACGCCATTATTATGGATAGTGGAGATGAAGTGATGGAACAATTAATGGCCTTTGCGGAAAAAGAGAAATTGAATGCTTCACAGTTTACGGCTATTGGTGCTTTTATTGAAACAATTACAGGCTTT
>NZ_JBNQGD010000066.1:0-1094 GCF_050436765.1 Arachidicoccus sp.
TATTACCATGCTGCCAAATAATATACATCATATTTTTACTGTTTTATGGCTGAATAAGAATAATAGGCTGCATCAATTTTTTTCAAGACCTTCAACCTTGACGGCAACAACTGTTTATATTATTGTGGTTGCCGCCGTGTATAATATTATTTTGCGAAGACTTGGCCACCCGCAGGGATTATTCAAGTTGGCGGATGAATTACTTCATAGTGTTGTACCGTTTTTGGTTTTATTGTTTTGGTGGTTGTATGTACCAAAAAAGTCTTTAGAATGGCGGCAGCTCTGGAGCTGGCTGCCTTATCCTTTGGCATATCTAATTTATACGTTTATTCATGGAATTTATACAAATTATTACCCTTATCCATTTGTAGATGTAACTGCCTTGGGTTATCAAAAAGTATTTATTAACTGCTTAGCCATGACACTGGTATTCCTATTGTTTTCATTGTTATTCATAGCTATAAACAGAGGTCGCAAAAAGACGAAAGTTTAAGATGTCTGTTCTTCTTTTTGGGAAGGTTGTTTTCCCATTTCTAAAATCCAGTCTTTACGTTTCAATTCAAAGTTAGTTCCTAGGTATAAACGGCGTACTTGCTCATCTTGCGCGAGCTGTTCCGCTGTTCCGTGTTTAAAAATTTTTCCTTCAATCAAGAGATATGCGCGATCACAAATTGAAAGCGTTTCATTCACGTTGTGATCTGTAATTAAGATACCGATATTTTTATATTTCAATTTGGCAACGACGGCCTGGATATCTTCAACTGCAATAGGATCGACACCTGCAAAAGGTTCATCCAATAAAATAAACTTTGGGTCGACGGCCAATGCTCGGGCGATTTCAGTTCTGCGCCTTTCTCCGCCACTCAAACTGTCCCCATTATTTTTGCGTACATGATGGAGGTTAAATTCATCTAAGAGAGACTCTAGTTTCTCAAGACGTTCTCCTTTAGTAAGCTTAGTCATTTCCAAAACAGCCGTTATGTTGTCTTCCACACTTAGTTTACGAAACACAGAAGCCTCTTGTGGTAGATAGCCAATGCCCATTTGTGCACGCTTATACATGGGTAATTTCGTGATATCTTCTTCATTTAGAT
>NZ_JBNQGD010000066.1:1104-59373 GCF_050436765.1 Arachidicoccus sp.
GAACCGCTATCGGGCCTTATTAACCCCACTACCATATAAAAAGAGGTTGTTTTGCCTGCGCCGTTGGGGCCTAGTAACCCCACTATTTCGCCTTGCGTAACATTCACAGACACTTTATTTACTACTGTTCTGTTCCGATAGGTCTTTACTAATTCGTTAGTGGAAATGGTGATGCTCAAAGTTTTCTATTTTTACAAAAGTAATTATTAAAGGGCAATGAAAATTTGCTACTGCTATTATTCACTTTTTTTAAAAAATGATCCTTAATTCTAAGGCTACATAAATATTTTTGCTTGCATTCTTTAAGTGTATAGTTTATCTTATTATTGCTGTTGAATGGCTTCCATTTCGGCGACTGTTTTTGGCGGCATTTTGTTTCCTAGTATTCGATTTCCTTTTTCCGTGATGAGAACTTCGTCTTCAATACGGATACCACCGAAAGTTTTGAATTTTTCTAATTCGGAATAATTAATAAAATTAGCGAGCTTATTTTTTGACTTCCATATATCAATTAGGGTGGGAATAAAATAGATACCTGGCTCTACAGTAATAGTAAAACCCGGTTCCAATGCACGACCCAATCGTAAAGACTTCCACCCAAAATTCGTTTGCTTTTTCATCTGCTGTGTATAGCCCACATATTGTTCACCCAAATTTTCCATGTCGTGTACATCTAAGCCAATCATGTGCCCTAAGCCACATTGAAAAAACAGCGTATGTGCATCTGCTGCCAAAGCCTCTTTCACGTCTCCTTTGATGATACCAAAACTTTTCAGGCCCTCCAGCAACATTTCTCCAGACAAAGCATGAATGTCTTTGTACAAAGTGCCCGGTTTGCATGCATCAATCGCCGCCAACTGAATGGCTAAAATCATGTTGTACATATCTTTTTGTAAATCAGTAAACTTACCATTCACCGGTGCTGTGCGTGTTAAATCACCAGCATAATGCATAGCTGTTTCGGCACCTATGTCGCATAAGGCCATTTGTCCGGATTCCAATACCACATTTCTTGCATGAATGTGCAATGTTTCGCCGCTCGCAGTCAGGATGGCAGGATAAGCCAATTGACCACCGGAGCTTAACGCGAGCCCTTCGACGAGCCCCGCAACTTCAAGTTCCGTTTTTCCCGGACGAACTGATTTCATGAATAGTTCGTGCATTTCTGCAGAAATATCCACCGCTTTTTCCATTTCTTCAATTTCTTCGGGCTGTTTATAAGAGCGCATAGACACAATGGTTTTAATTAATTCTACAGAAGCCTTGTCAGCACAAACTTGAGGCGGCATGCCTAACCATTCATGTAGTTTCAATGTATGTTCGTCTCTATAAGGAGGTAAAAAATGAATGGTTCGCCCGCCATGATAGGCGGATTGCAGAATGCTTATTATTGCCTTATATTTTTTCACTTCGCTGATAGCCGTTTTTCCCGCCCAGTCTTTCATAGACGCTTGAGGGCCGGTCCATATGATATCGTCGATCGTTAGATCATCCCCAAACAAGGTTTCTGTGTCGTTATCTATATCTATAATTACGCCAAGATGAGGTAAGTCAATACCTACATAATAAAGGAAAGAACTATCTTGCCGGAATGTATAGCCATTGTGCAGGAAGTTCATGCCCACTTGTTCATTACCCATTAATAGTATTATCCCTGACTTTACTTTTGATTTTAGTTGCGAACGACGTTGTTGGTATATTTCTGCGTTAAACACTGTATTTGATTTTTCTGAGTATTTGATTTTTCCGATTTTAAAAGTAAAGATTATCCTTTAATCAGAAGAGGTTCTAACGTTAAACTTTTTGTGAAGCAGAATTTTTCGACGTGTGTTTTTGTGTTGTGTTTATAAAAAACGTAAAGAACGACTGGTACCTCTTCTTGTTTCCAATAATTTTTTGCTCAGAAATCTTGTTGAATGATTACCAAAATAAAACACAAATTCTTTTAAGAGTTACTCAAACAAAATTTTTCAGGAAATTTATCCTTATCTTACTGTAAATTATATTTAACGGAATACAACGAGCTATTAAATAGACTTGTGCTGATAATATAAACATTTGGGATGCAAAATACAGATGGGCCTGCTTTTTGTAAAAAAAAATAATTGAGAAAACGTCAATTATTACTTCAAGATTCTATTTCGATAAGATACAATACAAATAAATGAATAGAATAGTTAATACGGTAGATGATATTATTTTGCGTATGCGCACTTATTTTATGGGAGAGGGTATGCAGCAAAGACGGTATAAAGGAGAAGCTCCTTTGATAGCTGAATTATTTAGTGTTGCACAAATGCGTGTGTATGGCCAAGAGGTGGCAAAAGGGCATGTTTTATCTGAAGGGAAGACGCCGGATAAATTATTGAGGCGCCTTGACAATAATGGAAAAGTCTTGCTTAGAGTAAGAAGCCTGCTGACTGATGCTGTCAAGGAAAAAAAGTCGATTTCGCCGGCGAGTGAATGGCTGTTGGATAACTTTTATTTAATTGAGGAACAAATTGCTATTGGCAAAAAACACTTGCCTAAAGGCTATAGCCAAAACTTACCGCATCTTGGCAGTGGCGTCTCGGAAGACCTTCCACGGGTCTATGATATCGCATTAGAAATAATTGCGCATAGTGACGGCCGCGTAGATTTGGCGAATTTATCGAGTTTTATTGAGTCTTATCAAATGGTAAATGAACTTACCTTGGGTGAACTTTGGGCTATACCCATCATGTTGAGGTTGGCATTGATTGAAAATATTAGGCGTATCGCTGCAAATATTGCCATCAATAGAATCGATAGAAATATTGCCAATTATTGGGCAGAGGTATTGATGAATGGAGCCGAAAAAAACCCGAAGGATTTAATTATTTATATTGCGGATATGGCTCATTCTGAGCCAGTATTGTCAGATTCATTTGTGGCAGAATTTACGAGAAGCCTGCAAGGCAAAGGTGCTGGCTTGTCAATGGCACTTACCTGGATCGAACAACAACTTTCAGAAACGGGTTATACCAGTGCTGAATTGGTGCATATAGAAAATCAAAAGCAAGCGGCTAATCAAGTTTCTATGCGTAACAACATAGAAAGTATGCGACTGTTGCGGACAACCAATTGGCAAGAGTTTGTGGAAAGTGTAAGTTGTGTTGAGCATCTTTTACGTGAAGATATAGATGGTGTCTATGGGAGTATGGATTTTGCCACGCGAGATGTTTATCGTCATGTTATTGAAAATATTGCACAAAAAAGTAAGACTTCCGAAGTGGCTGTTGCCCGCATTGCAATAGAGCTTGCAAAAAAAATAAAGCTGAAAATGATCAGCAACGTAAAAATCATGTAGGTTATTTTTTAATTGATAAAGGTCTTGCTGAAACGCAGAAACTCGCCCAAATGAAATGTTCATTTTGGGATCATGTAAACGCATTTTGTAAGAAATGTGGTTTCTCTATTTATGCGCTCGCCAATGTCATGGGCACTTTATTTATTTGTTTTTGGCTCTGCATTTTTACGTACCATAAGCAGATGCACGTTTGGGTTGTCGTATTAGTGGGGGTGCTTTCTTTTGTAGTCGCAAGTTATTTAATTAGTGCCATCATCAATTGGGTGGCAACCCTAATTATTAAGCCGAAAATTTTACCTAAAATGGATTTTGTAAAATTTTTACCTTCGGAATATAGAACACTGATAGCTATTCCTTGTATGCTTTCTAATGAAAGCGAAGTGGAGGAACTGGTGGAAGCTTTGGAAGTTAGATATTTGGCTAATCCACAGGCGCATTTGCATTTTGCTTTATTAAGCGATTATAAAGATGCACCGGTAGAAACGATGCCCTCTGATCGGAAATTACTTCAAATGGCTATAGAGCGGATTGAAACTTTAAATAAAAAATATAAGAGTCCGTCTGGAGATATCTTTTTCTTATTTCATCGACCAAGGAAATGGAATAAACGCGAAAAAAGTTGGATGGGCTTTGAGAGAAAGCGGGGGAAGCTTAGTGATTTAAATGCTTTACTTAGGGGCCAGGGAGATGAATCTGATTTTATGACCATCGTTGGCGAATACAGCGTATTGACAAATGTAAAATATGTAATAACCTTAGATTCCGATACCCAATTGCCCAGAGAAGCCGCTACAAAAATGATTGCGACCATGGCGCATCCCTTAAATAAGCCTGTCTACGACGCCACATTAAAAAGAGTAGTAGATGGTTATACCATATTGCAGCCCAGGCTGGCCGTGACGTTACCGAAATCCAGTAGCTCTTTGTTTACCCTGATGCATAGCAATGATTCCGGCCTAGACCCTTATACAAAGGTAACCTCAGATGTTTATCAGGACTTGTTTGCAGAAGGGTCATTTATAGGAAAAGGTATTTATGACGTGGATATTTTTGAAAAAGTATTAAAGGATAGATTTCCGTTAAATAGAATATTAAGTCACGATTTACTTGAGGGATGTTATACAAGATCTGGCCTGATCAGTGACGTTCAATTGTACGAAGGTTTTCCTGGTTCATATTTAGCCGATATGGCACGCAGACATCGCTGGATTCGCGGCGATTGGCAGATTGCCGGCTGGGCCCTGCCATTGTCCTTAAACAAAGATGGGCACTTGTGTAAAAATCATTTGTCAGCCTTGTCAAGGTGGAAAATTTGGGATAATATTCGTCGTAGCCTTATGCCAATTGCGTTTATTGCTTTATTAATTATAGGCTGGACACTTTTGCCCATGCCATGGTTTTGGACAACAATTGTAGTGTTGACTCTTTTCTTACCTGTTATTATTATTGCACTGTGGCATTTGGCGCATAAACCAAAAGACTTAGATTTTTCCTCCCATTTTAATGAGTTTGTGCAAGCGGCTTCGTTAAATTTTTTGCAATCATTTTTATACCTGGCGAGCCTTCCTTTCGAAGCATATTACAATTTGGATGCAATCGTTCGTACCAATTGGCGAATGATTATCTCTAATAAGAAATTATTGGAATGGACTCCTTCGAGTAGCAGTAATGCGGCGGGAAACAAAACACTTTTAAAAACCTATCTAATTATGTGGTCTGCACCGTTTGTAGCTGTGGCGACCGCGTTATTATTGCTTTATTTGGGTAATAGTGGGTTTTTAACATCCATGCCTATTCTAGTTTTGTGGGTTATTGCGCCTATGATTGTTTGGAAAATAAGTGCACCCCGTAAACTAAAATCGGCTTTTCTGGAAGAGGAAGAAAAATATTTTTTACATCATATCTCCCGTAAAACCTGGTACTTCTTTGAGAGTTTTGTAACAGAAGATGAGAATTGGCTGCCACCTGATAATTTCCAAGAGCACCCTAAGAGTATAATAGCTCATCGCACGTCTCCTACTAATATCGGGTTGACTTTATTGGCTAATTTGTCGGCATACGACTTTGGTTATATTTCTATTAACGACTTGATTCTTAGGACAAGTGGTACTTTTAAAACGATGAATGTATTAGAGCGATATCAAAACCATTTCTTCAACTGGTACGATACGCTTACGCTTCAGCCGCTTAATCCTAAATACATTTCTACGGTAGATAGCGGGAATCTGGCCGGGCATTTAATTACCCTTCGACAAGGACTTTTATCTCTTCCTTCTCAAATGGTAGTAAATGAAAATATTTTTTCTGGATGGAGGGATACGCTACTAGTAGCTTATAGGGAATTAGAGAGAAAAGAGGCTAAAAACTTAGATGGGCTTTTGACATTCTTGAATAATTTGTGTGCAGCACCCCCATCTTCTTTAATGGATGTGTATGCTACCATGAAAAGCATACTTAGACAGGTGAATGAAGGTGTAGAAAAATATTTTTCAGATACAAATGAGCAAAGCCATCATTGGATGACTAAGTTGCAACAACAAATCGTTTCGATTTTAAGAGAGACAGAGGACTTTCTTCCGTGGTTAAAAGGTTCTATCCCTGAAAAATTCAGAGGCCTCCCATTATTTATCAAGGGGCCTAGTTTTTTGGAATTAAAAGACTGGAAAGAAAAATATTCTGTAGATATTGAACAACTAATTTCTTTGCCCAATTCCGAAGAGGAATTTGAATGGTTAAATAATTTAAAGCAGCAATTAGCTATAGGTAGTAGAAAAGCTTTGGAAAAAATTACATTGCTGGAAAATCTTTCACAAGAATGTTCTATTTTCTCTCAATTGGAATACAGATTTTTATATGACGGCTCGAAGCATTTGTTGCGCATTGGTTTTAACGTAGATGAACATTTGCCCGATAATAGCTATTACGATCTTCTGGCGTCCGAAGTGAGATTGGGGATTTTTGTCGCTATCGCGCAAAGCAAATTGCCTCAAGAGTGTTGGTTTACTTTGGGACGACTATTAGTGAATGCAGGGAAAGCGCCGGTGTTGTTATCGTGGAGTGGTTCAATGTTTGAATATTTGATGCCACAATTGGTAATGCCTTCTTATGAGAATACATTGATAACCCAAACCAATAGCGCAATGGTTCGACGCCAAATCGAATATGGTAAGCAACGTGGGGTTCCCTGGGGCATTTCCGAATCGGGTTATAATGCTGTAGATACAAGTTTGAATTATCAATACCGTGCTTTTGGTGTCCCTGGACTTGGATTAAAAAGAGGTTTGGGGGATGATCTGGTGATTGCTCCTTATGCAGCATTACTGGCTTTGATGATTGCGCCGAAGCAAGCATGTGAGAATCTGCAACGCCTAACTCAAGAAGGTTTCGAAGGGCAATATGGTTTTTACGAAGCTATTGATTATACTTCCTCACGCTTGCCTCGTGGCCAAGAAGGGGTCCTTATTCGTTCTTTCATGGTACATCATCAGGGGATGGGGTTTTTGTCTTTGGCTTCTTTACTCTTAAATCATAGAATGCAAAGACGATTTGAGAGTGATCCTCAATTTCAGGCAACCTTATTATTGTTGCAAGAAAAAATTCCTCGCACGTCTACCTATTACTCGCACACTGGTAATATTTCTCAAACAAATATTCCGGCAATGGAGCCGCAAATGCGTATTATTGGTACACCAAATACCCCGATTCCTGAAATACAATTATTGTCAAACAGTAACTATCATGTGGTTACCAGCAATGCTGGAGGAGGTTACAGTCGTTGGAGAAACATCGCTATAACTCGATGGAGAGAGGACGGCACTAGAGATAATTGGGGTGTATTTTGTTATATCAAGGATATTGAGACAGGCGCTTTCTGGTCAAATACTTATCAGCCGGTGTTACAAACTGCAAAAAATTATGAAGCTATTTTTTCTCAAGGCCATGCCGAATATCGTCGCATAGATAATGGATTCGAATGTCGAACAGAGGTGGTGGTATCTCCAGAAGATGATGTAGAAGTTAGACGGGTACGCATCACCAATAGAAATAGTTCAAAAAGGGTACTGGAAGTTACCAGTTATGCCGAAGTCGTATTGGCACCTCAGGCGGCAGATGAAGCACATCCGGCCTTCAGTAACCTTTTTGTGCAAACAGAAATTTTGAAGGACGAAAAGACTATTTTGTGTTCAAGGCGACCCCGTTCTAAAGAAGAACAACCACCTTGGATGTTTCATTTGATGTCACTAAATGGCGCTGATGCTGAAACCATTTCTTATGAAACGGATAGGATGGAATTTATTGGACGAACCAATTCTGTAAAAGCACCCAAAGCGTTGCTTACAGATACCGCATTGTCGGGCAGTGACGGCTCTGTATTAGATCCTATAGTCGCTATTCGTTACCGTATTTTTTTAAAAGCAAATCAAACAGCAACCTTTGACCTGATTTTGGGTGTCGCTGAGACGAAAGAAAAATGCAAAGCCCTACTGCAAAAATATCAGGATAGACATTTGAAGAATAGGGCTTTTGAGCTGTCTTGGACGCATAGTCAAGTATTATTAAGGCAAATAAACGCTACAGAAGCTGAAGCACAATTATTTAATCGCATTGCCGGATCTATAATCTACCCCAATGTTGCATTGCGTGCAGCGCCTGTTATTATACGTAATAATTCCAGAGGTCAGTCAGACCTGTGGGCATATTCTATTTCAGGTGATTTGCCTATTGTGCTATTACGTGTGCAAAGCATTGAGAATTTAGATCTGGTCAAGCAACTAGTTAAGGCACATGTTTACTGGAGGTTGAAAGGGATTATGGTGGATTTGGTTATTTGGAATGAAGATTTTGGGTCCTACCGACAAGAATTTCAAGATCAAATACAGAGTTTTGTTACCTCTGCCAATAGTGTTTCTACCAGTAGTCATTCGGGTAATATTTTTATACGTTCAACAGATCAGATATCAAATGAAGACCGAATATTATTTCAATCAGTAGCGAGAATTATAATAGAAGATAATGCTGGAACATTGTCTGAACAAATAAGTAAAAAAATTATCGCAAAGCCGCTCCCTTCTGTATTTGAGCCAATTTTGATTAATAAAGAGAGGAATAAAAGAGCCAGCCCGATCGAACTGCCTAAGGATTTATTATTTTACAATGGTTTTGGTGGTTTTACAAAAGACGGACGAGAATATATACTCCTTTCCAGTAAGGACAAACCTACGCCGGCACCCTGGGTAAATGTGATTGCCAATGAAAATTTTGGGACTGTTGTTTCTGAGTCCGGAAGCGCTTATACTTGGCAAGAAAATGCACATGAGTTTAGGGTTTCTCCATGGGAAAATGATCCTATTACAGATGCTTGTGGCGAAGCCATTTATATTCGCGATGAGGAAAGTGGAAAGTTTTGGTCCCCCACTCCTTTGCCCAAATTAAGTCAAGAACCCTATATTACGAGACACGGTTTTGGTTACAGTGTATTTGAGCATATTGAAGAAGAGATATTTACCCAATTATGGGTATATGTTGATTTAGTCGCAAATATTAAATTTAATGTTTTAAAAATTAAAAATTTATCTAATCGAAATCGTAAATTATCTGCTACCAGCTATGTTGAATTGATTCTAGGTGATTTGTCGCAAAAAACTTCTATGCATATTATTTCGGAACTCGATGAAGAGACGAATGCAGTTTTTGCTTATAATAAATACAATACACCTTTTGCGAAGAAAGTAGTTTTTTTAGACGTTAATAATATCAACAAAAGTGTTACGGCAGACCGGTCTGATTTTCTTGGTCGCAATGGTAACTTCCAGAATCCTGAAGCGATGCAACGTATACGCTTGTCCGGAAAAGTAGGGGCTGCATTAGATCCGTGCATAGCGGTACAGGTAACGATAGATGTGTTCCCAATGGAAGAAAAAGAAATAATTTTTAAATTGGGCGTAGGGGATAATGAACAACATGCACGGCAAATAATAAATCAGTTTAAAGAGAGTTCTACTGCGAACAAGTCTTTGGACAATATTCATGATTACTGGAATGAAGCACTCGGAGCCGTGTATGTTGAGACGCCGGATGCTGCCCTGAATATTTTGGCCAATGGCTGGTTGGTTTATCAGACACTTGCCTGTCGGGTTTGGGCAAGAAGTGGTTATTATCAATCAGGAGGTGCTTTTGGTTTTAGGGACCAGTTACAAGACGTTTTAGCATTACTACATGCCAAACCGGAAATTGCCAGAGATCAAATTTTGCTCGCAGCATCAAGACAGTTTAAAGAGGGCGATGTACAACATTGGTGGCACCCACCCCTAGGCCGAGGCGTGCGTACTACTTGTTCCGACGATTACTTGTGGTTGCCCTTTGTAACGGAGCAGTATTTACAAATTACCGGAGACAAGAGCATTTTACAAAATCAGGTCCCTTTTTTGGATGGAAGACCATTAAGTCCGCATGAAGCATCTTATTATGATTTGCCTATAATTTTTCATGAGACCGACACGCTTTATCAACACTGTGTTAAGGCGATCAAGCATGGATTACAGTTTGGCTCGCATGGTTTGCCTTTAATGGGTTCTGGAGATTGGAATGATGGAATGGATAAAGTGGGTGAAGGGGGGAAAGGTGAAAGTGTATGGTTGGGATTTTTTATGCACAAAGTATTAAAACAATTTGTTTCAATTGCCACTATGCAAGGCGATACACAATTTGCATCTGAGTGCGACAGGTATGCCGGCCAGTTGAAAGAAAACATCAACAAAAACGCCTGGGACGGACAATGGTATCGTCGAGCTTATTTTGACGACGGAACTCCTTTGGGCTCTTCATCCAATGCTGAATGTCGCATCGATTCTATATCCCAAAGTTGGTCTATTATATCTAAAGCCGGCGAAGAGGAAAGATCAAAACAAGCGATGGAAGCTGTCAACAAATATTTAGTGAAAACAGACGATGGTATTATTCTATTATTAGATCCGCCCTTTGATAAATCTGATTTAAATCCGGGCTATATAAAAGGGTATCTGCCAGGCGTTCGGGAAAATGGAGGTCAATATACCCACGCGGCAGTGTGGACGATGATGGCTTTTGCCGAGATGGGTGATGCGGGAAAAGTATGGGAACTATTTTCGATGATGAATCCAATAAGCCATACGCAGTCAAAAGAGTTAGTGGAAAAATATAAAGTGGAACCTTATGTGATGGCGGCCGATGTATATGGTGCGAGGCCGCATAAAGGACGTGGTGGCTGGACTTGGTATACAGGCTCCGCAGGGTGGATGTATCAGTTTTTGTTGCAATCACTTTTGGGCTTAAAGCGTGAAGGCGATAAATTGTATTTTAATCTTTGCGTCCCTAAAACCTGGTCTTCTTTTAAAATAAATTATAAATATTTAGGCACTTATTACCACATGATAATCATGCAATCGGAAGCGGTGGATAAACCGGAATATACTTTAGATGGCATAATTCAAGAGGAAGATTTTATTACTTTAGTAAATGATAAGGAAGACCATGAGGTAATAATAAAGTTTAAAACAGTTTAATTATTATATAACGAATCAATACCGGATTTCAGTCAATATCATTTATGGGGACTTAAGCGCGCTCCTGGTGAATAAATAGCCTCGTAAATCGTTGACTTACAAGGCTATTGGTGTTACCCGATCAGGATTCGAACCTGAACACACAGAACCAGAATCTGTAGTACTACCGTTATACTATCGGGCAATAAGACAAATAAACAAGAGCGTTAACGCAAAAATACTGCCTTTTTCAATTTGAAATAGAGGAGTTCAAAAATTTTTTAAGAAAAAGTTTTGCACATTCGAAAACTACACATACCTTTGCAATCCCAATGAAAAAATTGGGGTTATTATTATGTCGCAACGCATCAGAATAAAATTACAATCTTACGATCACAACTTGGTAGATAAATCTGCTGAAAAGATAGTTAAAACAGTACGAGGAACTGGAGCAGTGGTTACCGGCCCGATTCCTTTGCCGACACACAAAAGAATTTTCACTGTTTTACGTTCACCGCACGTGAATAAGAAAAGCCGTGAACAATTTCAGTTGGCAACGCACAAACGCTTATTGGATATCTATACTTCTTCTTCGAGAACTGTAGATGCACTGAGCAAGTTGGATTTACCTTCTGGCGTTGAAGTGGAAATAAAGGCATAAGTTGTCCAGATTTCAAATCTGACAAATAGTTTTAAACTAATAATATCATCTCTCAATTTTGCAAATGCAAAAGAAAAGAGCTCTGATTGGAAAATATTCAAACACAATTTGTTTGAACTGTAAATATAAAAAAACAGGCCCTTCGAGGTTTGTTGACTACCGGTACTTCTGAAGTTTAAATGTTTAAACGACAAAGGAAAAGGTCGGTGGAAAACAGGGATTGAAATACCGCTTCATTCGGTATTGTCTCAACAACCTAGCGGGGCGAAAAACCGCAAAAATGAAAGGAATCATTGGAAAAAAAATTGGGATGACCAGCGTCTATGGCCCGGAAGGCAAACAGGTAGCTGTGACCATCATTGAAGCAACACCGAATGTTGTAACACAAATCAAGAGTCAGGAAACTGACGGGTACAACGCGCTTCAGCTTGCTATTGGCGACAAGAAAGAGAAAAACGCCACAAAAGCAGCCATCAATCACTTCGCAAAAGCCAACACTTCGGCTAAGAAAATTGTAAAAGAATTTCGCGATTATTCAATCGAAAAAAATATTGGAGACACCATATCTGTGGACATTTTTACCGAAGGTGAAACTGTTGATGTAGTAGGTATTACAAAAGGTAAAGGTTTTCAAGGCGTTGTAAAACGTCATGGATTTTCCGGTGTTGGTGAAGCATCTCACGGGCAGCATGACCGTTCTCGCGCACCAGGATCTATCGGGGGCTCTTCTTATCCTTCAAGAGTATTTAAAGGAATGAGAATGGCAGGCCGCATGGGTTCTGATCGTGTAAAACTAAAAGGGCTGAAAGTGGTTAAAATTTTCGCAGAGAAAAATTATATCCTTATCAGCGGTTCAGTTCCCGGTCACATTGGTTCAACCGTTTTCATCCAAAAATAAAAGTAAAGATAATTTAGCAACAATTAATCTTTACCAAAAATGAAACAAAAATGCAATTAGAAGTTTTAAATACAACAGGAAAAACAACAGGACGTTCTATAGAACTACCTGACGAAATATTTGGTGTTGAGCCAAACGATCACGTAATTTATTTGGCAGTGAAACAGCATCTTGCTTCACAACGTCAAGGTACACATAAGGTAAAAACACGTGCTGAAGTACAAGGTGCCAGCCGTAAATTACACAAACAAAAAGGGACTGGTGGTTCTCGTAAAGGGAACATTCGTAACCCATTATATAAAGGTGGTGGTACTATTTTCGGACCAAAGCCGCATGCTTATAATATTAAGCTGAATAGAAAGGTGAAAGATTTGGCTAAAGTAAGTGCGCTTTCTCATAAAGCTAAAGACAATGCTATCATTGTTTTAGAAGATTTATCTTATGAAGCCCCAAAAACAAAGCAATTTGTTGAAGTGCTGAAAAATATTAATGCAGCTGGTAAAAAAGTTTTATTTGTTTTACCTGATTATAATGATAATGTTTATTTGAGTTTGAGGAACTTGCCAAGAATAGGAAGCACTTTGCTAGCAGATATCAATACTTATGATGTAATTAATGCAGACTTAGTTGTTTTTACAGAAAACGCGGCAAAAATTTTAAACGAGAAAGAAGAAGTAGCTGCTTAATTAGCGAATTTTTTAAAAATTATTACAGATGAAACTTAGTGAAGTTTTAGTGAAACCCATACTTACCGAAAAGGCAAATGCACAAAGTGAGAAATTGAATAAATTCACTTTTCGCGTAAGCCGTAGGGCTAACAAGTTGGAAATAAAAGATGCAGTAGAAGCTTTTTATGGTGTAACCGTAAAAGAAGTACACACCGTTGTTGTTCCTGCAAAAAATAAAACGCGCTTTACAAAAGCCGGCTATATTAAAGGTCAAAAACCTGCTTATAAAAAAGCTTATGTAACTGTTGCTGAAGGCGATTCAATCGATTTGTACGCCAGCATTTAGTAAATTATTAATTTATAGTAAGCGAAGCTGAGAATTTCGCACAAACAAAAATAAAATGGCATTAAAAAAATATAAACCAATGACCGCGGGTACTCGCTGGAAAATTGGAAATGCATACGCGGAAATTACGACTAACGAACCCGAGAAGAGTTTGTTAGAAAAGAAACATAGCAAAGCAGGACGTAACTTTCAGGGCCGTCAGGTAATGCGTTACAAAGGTGGTGGACACAGGAAACATTACCGTATTATCGATTTCAAAAGAGATAAAGTAAACATAGAGGCTAAAGTTGTTTCTATTGAATATGATCCAAATCGTACAGCATTTATTGCCTTGTTGCAATATACTGATGGCGAAAAGAGATATATCATTGCTCCCCAGGGTTTGCAAGTAGGCGCTGCTGTAATGTCTGGAGACGCTGTTGCACCTGAGTTGGGTAATGCATTGAAAATGCGTAACATGCCTTTGGGTACTACAATTCATAATATTGAATTGCAGCCTAAACAAGGTGCTAAGATGGCCCGCAGCGCTGGCACTTCGGCTCAATTGAGCAATAAGGAAGAAAAATACGCCATCTTAAAAATGCCTTCTGGCGAGTTGAGAAAAGTATTGATTGATGGTTATGCGACTGTTGGTGTTGTTTCCAATAGCGATCACAACTTGGAAAGTGTTGGTAAAGCTGGTGCTAATCGTTGGAGAGGTATTCGCCCACGCACGAGAGGTGTGGCAATGAATCCAGTAGATCACCCGATGGGTGGTGGTGAAGGTCGTGCTTCTGGTGGACATCCACGTTCTCGTACTGGTAAATACGCGAAAGGCGAAATTACCCGTAAGAAAAAGGGCTCTGATAAATTAATCATCCAAAGAAGCAACGGTAAGAAATTGTCTAACAAGTAATCTATTGTTAAAATGGTTTCGTAGATAACGAAACAAATAAACAAACTTAATATAAACTATGGGTCGTTCAATTAAAAAAGGTCCTTATGTAGATGCAAAACTTGAAGAAAAGGTTTTAGCCATCACCGAAGGAAAAGCAAAAAAAGCAGTTGTAAAAACTTGGAGTCGTCGTTCTACTATTACACCGGATTTTGTAGGACAAACATTTGCAGTTCACAACGGGAACAAATTTATTCCTGTATATGTAACTGAGTTTATGGTTGGTCACAAATTAGGTGAATTTGCCCCGACAAGAAACTTTAGAGGTCACTCAGGTAGCAAAAAATAATTGTAAAATTTGTGTTGATAGTAAAATAAATCAACACATAAATATAAGAAAATGGAAGCAGTAGCTAAATTAAAAAATTATCCTACAGGACCGCGCAAGATGCGTTTGTTGGCTGATGTGATTCGTGGATTAGATGTTGAGAAATCCATCTCTATCTTAGAATTTCATCCTCAGCACAATGCAAAGCCTTTGGCTAAATTGTTGAGAAGCGCCATTGCCAACTGGGAACAAAAGAATGATGGGCAAAGTGCGGCAGATGCCAACTTAGTTGTAAAGACCATTTTTGTTGACGGAGGCCGTTCAATCAAAAGGATGCGTCCAGCTCCGCAAGGACGTGGACATAAGATTCGTAAGCGTAGTAATCACGTTACAATCATTGTAGATCAAAAGGCTTAATTAGGAATAGAGTAATGAACAATCATTACCAATTTAAATAAATAAAAACTGAAAGATAGATAGTATCAAACTTTCAAATTTCAAATCAACAATATGGGTCAAAAAGCAAATCCTATTGGTAACAGATTAGGAATCATCCGTGGATGGGACAGCAATTGGTATGGCAGTAAAAAAGATTACGCCAATCGTTTGATTGAAGACAATAAGATTCGTACTTATCTTACAGCACGTATCAATAAAGGCGGTATCGCTAGAATTGTAATCGAACGTACTTTAGGTAAGTTGATTGTTACCATTCATACTTCAAAACCGGGTATTATCATTGGTAAAGGCGGTGGAGAAGTTGATCGTATCAAAGAAGAATTGAAGAAATTGACGAAGAAGGAAGATGTTCAAATAAACATCCTGGAAATTCGCCGTCCGGAAATAGATGCAGCAATTATTGGTGACACTATTGCGCGCCAAATCGAAAATCGTATCAATTTCAAACGTGCTATTAAGATGGCAGTAGCTTCAGCGCTTCGTATGGGTGCGGAAGGTATTAAAATTAAAGCGAGTGGCCGTTTAAATGGTGCTGAAATTGCTCGTTCTGAAGAATTTAAACAAGGTCGCGTTCCTTTGCATACTTTCCGTATGGATATCGACTATGCGAGCGTGTTCGCACAGACTGTTTATGGTAAAATTGGCTTGAAAATTTGGGTTTGTAAAGGAGAAGTTTTAGGTAAGAGAGATTTGAATCCAAATGCTTTGACTGGTGGTGACTCAAAAGATAGAAGACCAAGTGGAGATCATCGCGCTGGTGGTGATAGAGATCGTGGTGACAGAAGGGGTGGCAGACCAGCACATGGCGCTGGCGATAGAAGAGATAGAAGAAACTAAGTTTCTTTGCATCTTAAAAAGTAATAAAATTTATAACGAACCGATTAAAGGTTAAAATAGGCTTATTATGTTACAGCCAAAAAGAGCAAAACACAGGAAGGCACAGAAAGGACGCATCAGAAATGTAGCGAAAAGAGGTACAACTATATCATTTGGATCTTTTGCCTTAAAAGCGGTAGAACCCATTTGGTTGAATAACCGTCAAATTGAAGCTGCACGTCAAGCAATGACTCGTGCAATGAAACGTGAAGGTAATGTTTGGATTAGAATATTTCCAGATAAACCAATTACTAAAAAGCCTGCGGAAGTACGTATGGGTAAAGGTAAAGGTAACCCTGAATATTGGGCTGCTGTTGTAGAGCCAGGGCGCATTATTTTTGAATGTGATGGTGTAACAGCAGAAGTAGCTCAGAATGCGATGAAATTGGCCGCAGCTAAATTACCTATTGCAACAAAGTTTGTATCTCGCAGAGATTTATAATATGTGAGCTTCAGTAATAAATGTTTGAAATATTTGTACCTTTGCACACTTTGTTCCAAACAGTAGAATTTATCAATTAATAAAATTCATTCATAATGCCTAATAAAATAGTAGCATTTAATAAAAGCCTCAATTCAATGTCTGTTGAAGACTTGAAGGCACGCGTTCAAGAAGATGAGCTTCGTTTGAAAAAAATGAAGTTTGCCCATGCTATTTCTCCTTTGGAAAATCCTATGAGCATTCGTCTTTTTAGAAAAGATATCGCGCGCATTAAAACTGAATTAAAAAAAAGAGAATTAGCGTAAATAAATATTGCTTCAAAAGCAATTAAAAATTAAGTAAAATGACCGAAAGAAATTTGCGTAAATCAAGAGTAGGGATTGTAAGCAGTAACAAGATGACTAAGACTATCACTGTGGCTGTTGAAAGAAAGGTAAAACACCCTATGTACGGTAAGTTTGTGAAGAAAACTACCAAGTTTCACGCACACGATGAAAAGAATGAGGCGGCTATTGGCGATATCGTGAAGATTATGGAAACTCGCCCATTGAGTAAAACTAAACGCTGGCGTTTAGTGGAAATAGTAGAAAAAGCTAAATAAGCGATAGCTTATTTACTTAGGAAATTCCTATTTGAAAAATAAAATTGAATTAGATTAATATTTAATTATTAATCGAAGCTAAAAGCTAAATAAAATGATTCAGCAAGAAAGTAGGCTACGTGTAGCTGATAACAGTGGAGCAAAAGAAGTACTTTGTATTCGTGTACTTGGCAACTCTGGACAAGATTATGCAAAAATCGGTGATAAAATAGTTGTTACCGTTAAGGATGCGATACCTGCCGGTAATATCAAAAAAGGTACCGTTTCTAAAGCAGTAATTGTACGGACAACTAATAAATTGCGTCGTAAAGATGGTTCTTATATTCGTTTTGATGATAATGCTGTTGTGTTATTAAACAATGCCGATGAGCCAAGGGGCACACGTATTTTCGGGCCAGTCGCTCGTGAGTTAAGAGACAAAGGACATATGAAAATTATTTCTTTGGCGCCCGAAGTTCTTTAAGCTATAAAGGAAAAAATATTATTTAAGCTTTAAGCGACAAGCTTTGAGCATTAAGCATACAAATATGATTAATAGATTTAAACCCAAATACAATATCAAAAAAGGCGATAAAGTTGTCATCATTGCTGGTGATGATAAAGATCTTAAGAAACCTCGTACGATATTGCAAGTAATTACCGATAAAGGTCGCGTAGTAGTTGAAGGTGCAAACATTGTAACTAAACACACGAAACCATCGGCTACGAATACCAAAGGTGGTATTATAAAAGTAGAAGCACCTATACACATTAGTAATGTGCAATTATGGGATGCTAAAGTCGGCGGGCCTGCGAAAATTAAGCGCACTCGTGAAAATGGTAAACTAATTCGTATTTCAAAAAAATCCGGGGAGGCAATTAAATAATGAGCACACAAAAATATTCGCCAAGATTGGCAGAAAAATATACGAAAGAAGTAGTCCCTACTTTAATTAAGAAGTTTGCATATACAACGCCTATGCAGGCGCCTAAATTGGAAAAGATTTGTTTAAACCGCGGTGTAAATGGTGCAGTTTCTGATAAGAAATTGGTTGAAATTGCGGTTGATGAACTTACTATGATTTCTGGGCAAAAAGCGGTCACGACTTTTTCTAAGAAAGATATCTCCAATTTTAAATTGCGTAAAGGCATGCCGATAGGTGCGCGTGTAACTTTGCGTGGAGAAAAAATGTATGAGTTTTTAGATAGGCTGATTTCCGTGTCTTTACCACGTGTACGTGATTTCAAAGGCATTAGCGATAAAGCTTTCGATGGCCGTGGAAATTACACTTTGGGTGTTACCGAACAAATCATTTTCCCTGAAATCGATATTGATAAAGTAAATAAAATTACTGGTCTCGACATCACTTTCGTGACTTCAGCTAATTCGAATGATGAAGCTTATGAATTATTGAAAGAGCTTGGATTGCCTTTCAAAAATATTAAAAAAGAAAACAATTAATTAAGCAATTTGGAAATTTGAAGATATATTCTTCAATTTCAATATCAAATTGTCAGATTATCAAATAGTCAAATTAAAAATTATGGCAAAAGAATCAATTAAAGCCAGACAGAGAAAGCGCGAGGCAATGGTGGAAAAATATGCGGTAAAACGTGCAGCTTTGAAGGAAGCCGGGGATTATGCGGCATTGGATAAGCTTCCTAGAAATGCTTCACCTGTGCGTCTGAAAAACCGTTGTCAGCTTACAGGTCGTCCGAGAGGCTATATCAGATACTTTGGTTTATCTAGAGTAATCTTTAGAGATATGGCTCTTGATGGCAAGATACCAGGTGTTAAAAAAGCAAGCTGGTAATAATAGTTTAGCCGTTATTAATAATTATTGACGACAGCAACATTAATCAATTTTACAACCGTATTAATTTAGATACAAATGGTAACAGATCCTATAGCAGACTTTTTGACCAGGGTTCGTAATGCTCAGATGGCAGGTCATAGAATTGTAGAAATTCCTGCTTCAAATTTGAAAAAACGTATGACTGAAATATTGTACGCTCAAGGTTATATCTTAAAATATAAATTTGAGGACGACAATAAACAAGGCATTATTAAGATCGCGTTGAAATACGATCCGACAACTAAGCTTCCGGCTATTCAATCTCTGGAACGTATTAGTCGTCCAGGATTACGTCAATACTCAAAACCTGCTGACTTCAAAAGAGTAATCAATGGTTTGGGTGTAGCGATCATCAGCACGTCAAAAGGTGTGATGACGGACAAACAGGCAAGAGCGGAAAATGTAGGTGGAGAAGTTCTTTGCCACATTTATTAATAAAAATTGGTTTTAAATACATTAAGCCGCACATACACGGCTGACCGGTTTAAAACATTTACTTCATATTTAAATTTTATTGTATGTCTCGTATTGGCAATCAACCCATAAATATACCTGCAGGAGTAACTGTTAGTGTTGGGAAAGATAATATCGTAACTGTAAAAGGAGCTAAAGGTGAACTAAAGCAAGCAGTAGATCGCGATATAAAAGTGGAAGTGAATGGCTCTGTCATAAACATAAGTCGTCCTACTGAGCAAATTCGTCACAAGGCGTTGCATGGTTTATACCGTTCAATTATTTCTAATTTGGTAAAAGGTGTTTCTGAAGGGTTTAAAAAAGATTTGGAACTAGTTGGGGTTGGTTATAAAGCATCGAACCAAGGTAATGTGTTAGATTTGGCTTTAGGTTATTCACACAACATTATATTTGATGTTCCCAAAGAATTGAAAGTTTCTACTGAAACTGTAAAAGGTAAGAATCCGCTGATTCTTTTAGAAAGCCACGACAAACAATTGTTGGGGCAGGTAGCAGCAAAACTGCGTAGTCTACGTAAACCAGAACCGTACAAAGGGAAAGGGGTTAGATATGTTGGTGAAGTTGTTCGCCGTAAAGCAGGTAAAGCAGCCGGTAAATAATATCATTACTAGTAAACTTTTATTACTAATTGGTTACTTACAAAATAAATTCGCTATAACATTTTCCGGCAGCATCGGAAAATAAAATAAAAAAGCAATGAGCAATACGTTACAAAAAAAACAGAAAATACGTTACCGCATTCGTAAGAAGGTGGCTGGTACTGCAGCAAAACCACGTTTGTCGGTATTTCGCAGCAATAACGAATTATATCTTCAATTGATTAATGATGATGATAGTGTGACTATTACATCTGCCTCTACCAGAGATAAAGATATAGTTGCGCAAGCAGGTACTAAAACTGAAAAGTCGAAATTAGCCGGATCGGCAATTGGCCGTAAGGCGCTTGATTTAGGCGTAAAAGAAGTTGTATTCGATCGCGGTGGAAGTTTGTATCATGGTCGTGTGAAAGCTGCGGCTGAAGGTGCAAGAGAAGCTGGCTTGCAATTTTAATTTAATTTTTATAGAAAAAGTAAATAGATTTAAATGTCTAATTCAAACATACAAAGGGTAAAACCTACAGCTGATGCTGAACTGAAAGAAAAAGTGGTTTCTATCAATCGTGTAGTGAAGACTACTAAAGGCGGACGTACATTCAGTTTCTCTGCTTTAGTTGTAGTAGGCAATGGTAGCGGATTGGTGGGTCAAGGTCTAGGGAAAGCTAAAGAAGTTCAGGAAGCTATCGTTAAAGGTATTGAAGACGCGAAGAAGAACTTAGTAAAAGTTCCAATTCGTCACGGTACAATACCTCACGAACAGTTTGCCAAAGAAGGCGCTGCAAAAGTATTAATTAAACCAGCTGCACAAGGTACTGGTGTAATCGCCGGAGGCAGCATGCGTGCTGTTTTGGAGAGTGCGGGTATAACTGATGTTTTATCTAAAAACTTAGGTTCTGCAAATCCACAAAACGTGGTAAAAGCTACCGTGAAAGCATTGACTATGTTACGCGAACCAATTGGAGTTGCTAAACAAAGAAACATAAAGCTTAGCAAGGTATTTAATGGATAAAATCTAGTTAAAAGCTAAAAGATGGAACTTTTTGGAGAGATTTTCAACTTTTAACTTTCAACTTTCAACTCATAATAAAATGGCAAAAATTAAAGTAACACAAATTAAGAGTTCAATTGATAGGCCTGAACGTCAGAAACTAACTTTGAAGGCTTTGGGATTGAATAAGCTAAATGCGTCAAAAGAAGTAGAAGCTACCCTACAAATAGAAGGCATGGTTAAAAAAGTAAGCCATCTTGTAAAAGTGGAAACTGTTTAACTATTTCTTTGATAGTAAAAATAAACGGTTATTTTTGCTGACCTTAATTTAAAATATAGCGAGGGGCGATTCCCCGTTGAGTCTAAAAATCAAAAAGATGAAATTACATAATTTGAAGCCTGCAGAAGGCGCGGTACACAAACAGAAACGTATTGGACGTGGTGAAGCATCAGGTAAAGGTGGCACTTCTACAAAAGGTAATAAAGGTCAACAAAGCCGTGCCGGTTACCAATTGAAATTGGCGCACGAAGGTGGTCAAATGCCTATTCAACGTAGAGTCCCTAAGCGTGGTTTCAAAAATCCAAACCACATTACTTTTAAAGTGTTTAACTTAGCTCAAATTGAGTTGTTAGTTGAAAAATATGAATTGAAGGAATTTTCTTTAGAGAGTCTATACGTCAACGGCCTGGTTTCCAGAACTGATAAAGTAAAGATCTTGGGTAACGGAGAGCTAGCAACAAAATTAAATTTTAAAGTACACGCAGTTAGCGCCAAAGCCAAAGCAGTCATTGAATCGGCTGGCGGTACGGTGGAAGTTTTAAATTAATTTTAAAAATATATTCCGGACGCATCCACAAGATGCGTCCTTTTGCCTTAAATTGCACTGCCTTTTGCCCTGTTGAAAATTATTGTCAATAATGTATTAAGGAAAAGTATTTAGAACTAAACATATAATTACGCGAAGGGAATGAAAAAATTTATTCAGACCATTAAAAATATTTGGAATATTGATGAGTTACGTGAAAAAATAGTTTTCACTCTTTTATTAATCTTTATATTCCGATTTGGCGCACACGTAGTTTTGCCTGGTATTGATCCCAATAAAATTCAAGCTGCGGCACAACAAACACAAAATAACGGGTTATTAGGTATGTTTGATGCCTTTGCCGGTGGTGCTTTCTCGCAGGCTGGTATTTTGGCATTAGGGGTAATGCCGTATATCTCTGCATCTATCTTTATGCAATTGATGACGGTTTTGGTCCCTCAATTACAGAAAATCCAGAAAGAAGGTAAAAGTGGTCAAACTAAAATTAATCAGTGGACTCGCTATCTAACTGTGTTGGTTACTGCTTTTCAGGCAGTAGCTTATATTTCTTTGCTCAATAGTCCCGCCTATGCTGTTGCATTGATTCCTTCTTATCAACCTTATTTCTTTGTATCCACCTTATTTGTATTGACATCTGGATCCTTGTTTGTGATGTGGCTAGGTGAAAAAATTCAGGACAAAGGTTTAGGTAACGGTATTTCTATCATCATTATGATTGGAATCTTATCTCGTCTACCTGAATCCCTTATCCAAGAATTTCAATCTAAACAGGTTAAAGGGGGTGGTGGATTGTTGATCTTCTTAATTGAAATAGCTTTCTATATCTTCATTAATATGGCCTTGGTAATGTTGGTAGAAGGTGTGCGGAAGGTTCCTGTGATTTATGCTAAACAGCTGGTAGGGAATAAACAGGTTGGTGGAGCTCGACAATTTTTGCCTTTGAAAGTAAATGCTGCCGGCGTAATGCCTATCATCTTTGCTCAGGCAATTATGTTCTTACCTACTTTGGTTTCATTCACCAGCCTCGATAAGGGTGGCACAATAACGAGAATCTTTGGTGACCAGACGAATGCTTGGTATATGATTATATATGGCGGCATGACTGTTGCATTTACCTTTTTATATACTGCGCTGATCTTTAATCCTAAGGAAATGAGTGAAGATTTAAAAAGAAACAATGGCTTCATCCCAGGTGTTCAGCCCGGTAAACCTACAGCAGATTATATTGGCTCAATAATGGATCGAATTACTTTTCCTGGGGCCGTTGCCTTGGCGATTGCGGGTATTTTACCCGGATTTGCGCAAATGCTTGGTGTACAACAAAGCTTTAGTTATTTCTTTGGAGGAACTTCTTTGTTGATTATGGTGGCGGTAATTCTAGACACTTTGCAACAAATTGAAACCCACCTTTTAATGCGTCAATATGATGGGCTAATGAGTGGTGGTGCTCGTGTTCACGGACGTAGTAAAGTGAAGTCTGGGATATAGTATTCTTTCTAAAACGAATTAAAACCCTGTTGAAATTATCAAATTCAACGGGGTTTTTTATGGGTGTTATACCTTTGCTTTAATTCTTTGAATTACCTTTGATGCCGAAAATAATAATCTTCTACATAATTTAAACTATACTTTTCAAAATATGATTTTTTTAAAGACCAACGACGAAATAGAAATTATGCGTCAAAATGCGACGACTATCAGTCGCATTTTGGCGGAGATGGCAAAGATATTAAAGCCCGGTATGACTACGTTACAAATAGATCAAATGTGTAAAGAGATGATTTTAGATGAGGGGGGGATTCCTACTTTTTATGATTATCATGGCTATCCGCATAATATTTGTGCGTCAGTAAACGAAGTTGTCGTACATGGTTTTCCTAATAAAACGGAACTAAAAGATGGGGACATTGTTTCGCTTGATTTAGGGATTACCAAAAATGGGTACGTAGGAGAGCATGCTTATACCTTTGTACTCGGAGAATCAACTAAAGAAAATTTGCAATTGGTAAAAGTGACTAAGGAATCTTTATATAAGGGAATTGAAAAAGCAATTGTCGGTTGCAGAGTTGGCGACATCGCATTTGCTATTCAAGAGCATACAGAAGGAAAACATGGTTATGGTGTAGTGCGTGAATTAGTCGGTCATGGTCTGGGAAAGACGATGCACGAAGAGCCAAATGTGCCTAATTATGGCAGGCGCGGTACAGGTATGCAATTGAAAGAGAATCTAACTATTGCAATCGAACCAATGATTAATTTAGGCAAAAGAAATGTTTATACGGAAAAAGATGGTTGGACAATAAAAACCAGGGATGGAAAGCCGTCTGTACACTTTGAGCATAATGTATGTGTGAAGAGAAACAAGGCGCTGGTTCTTTCGGATTTCTCCATTATTGAAGCTGCCGAAAAAACAAATGCCAATTTGAATACTTCGTACGAAACGTTGTAACATTTTCAACTTATAAACATTGCAACATTTTAATGAGGAGAAAACTTTAATTGTAATCGGTGGGGGGGCAGCTGGATTTTTCTGTGCGGTGAATGCTGCACGACTTGCACCCAAATTGAAAGTTATTATTCTTGAGAAATCATCTAAGGTTTTGGCCAAGGTGAAGGTGAGTGGTGGTGGGCGCTGTAATGTAACCCATCATTGTTTTGATGTAAACGAATTGATTAAAAAATATCCGCGCGGAAAGAATTTTCTCAAAAAAGAATTATTTCAATTTACACCGAAAGATACTGTCGAATGGTTTGAAAGGCGGGGTATCGCGTTAAAGACCGAAGCTGATGGAAGAATGTTCCCTGTTACTAATTCTTCTCAAAGTATTATTGATTGCTTGTTACAGGAAGCAACAAAATATAAAGTGCATCTTCGCCTCTACAGTTCTGTTCAAAAGATTTTCAAAGACGAAAATAAATGGATCGTCGATTTAGGAATGGAGAAATTGCAAGCCGACTTTATTTGTGTGGCTTGTGGTGGCTTTCCTAAGCTACAACAGTTTGACTGGCTCCAAAATTTGCAACACAAAATAGACCCGCCGGTTCCGTCGCTTTTTACTTTTAATATTCCGGGTAATTCTGTTACATCTTTAATGGGCGTCAGTGTACAGCGCGCGCAGGTAAAAGTATTGGGTACAAAATTAAACGAAGAAGGTCCATTGATGATAACGCATTGGGGAATGAGTGGGCCGGTGGTTTTGCGTTTATCGGCTTGGGGTGCAAGAACTTTAGCAGAACAAAATTATCATTATAAAATACACGTCAATTGGTTACCCGATTTTAAAGAACATACTTTGCGGGAAGAATGGAATTTCATAAGAAATAAACATGCTGCACAGAAAATGAATGATAAAAACCCTTTTGAATTACCCAAAAGGTTATGGCAATATTTTTTAGAGAAAGCCGAAATCCCACTTGAAATGTTTTGGTCGAAATTGCCTTCCAAACAACAAAATAAATTGATACAAATTTTAATTGCCGATGAATATGAAGTGCATGGTAAAACTACTTTTAAAGAAGAGTTTGTAACCTGCGGTGGCATTGCACTTAATGAAATAGATGCCCAAACGATGCAAAGTAAATTGCACGAAAATCTCTTCTTCGCCGGAGAAATTCTAGATGTGGATGGTATTACGGGTGGTTTTAATTTTCAACACGCATGGGCGAGTGGATGGGTCGCGGCCAAAAATATTGTAATCAAAGCCGATTAACCATTTCCTACTAAATCTTTCCAGTAAAGGCTATACAGATTTTCTGATTGCAACAATTCCTTGTGATTACCCGAAACAGTAATAAGCCCTTTGTCAATTACAAAAATTTTGTCGCAAATTGTTTTTAAAACATGTAAACGGTGAGTGATAAAAATGATAGCCATTTCTGCTTTTAACCGTACCAATAATTTCAATAAAAATTTTTCCGCATTTCTGTCCAATGCAGCATTGGCCTCGTCTAAGATGAGTAATTGCGGTTGGTGGTACAATGCTCGCGCGATGCCTATCAATTGTTTTTGCCCGCCCGAAAGATTAATGCCTTCTTCACCCACAATGGTTGAGTAGGATTGTGGTAAAGTTTCTATCCATTCTGCAAACCCATAATTTTGTAAGAAAGCCACCACTTTTTCTGGGTGATTTTGTACATCGTCAAAGGCAATGTTTTCCAAAACAGAAGCATTGAAAATATGAATATTTTGTGGCACTACACTTATTATTTTTCGCCAAGATTCGATAGAAATATTATTTAAATCTTCTTTTTCGTTTATCAATATTTTTCCACTTTCTGGCAGATAATTTCTGGCAATAATTTCGCCGATTGTGCTTTTGCCACTCCCGTTTTCGCCCATTAGCGCAATCATTTCGCCTTTGCGTATTTCAAAAGAAATATTCTTTAAAAGCGGCGAACGACCTGGGAAACGAAAAGAAATATTTTCGAGACGGAGTTGATTAAAATTTACAATCTCCATTCCTTTATCTTTCTCCGGTTCTACACCGGTAAATTCAAACATACGGTCGAATGCAATCTTTGCTTCATTGAGTGGAATGCTTACCAATGCAAGATTGGCTACACTTGGCAAAAGAGTAGATGCCATGCCCAATACCGCCATTAATTCTCCGGCTTTCATTCCGCCCATCATCACACGATAGCCGCAATACAAAACAATGCAAATCAAAAAAAGTACGCCAAAAGCATTGGCTATAAAAGAAAGCTGTATTTGTATGCCGCCCAATTGATAAATATTTCCCTGATAATTTCCATAGATGGTTTTATTGGTATGTTCAAATAATGGCTGCTTGTTGTGATTTTTTATGGCGCTTATTCCTTGTAAGGTAGAGATGTAATTGGATTCGCTCATAGCGTAACTACTCATAATAGCACGTTGTCCCACTACAATAGGTTTGTTGAATTTGTAAATCAATAAAAAATAAAAAGGCAATACAATTACGCAAAACAGACCAACCTGCCGGGAATAGGCAAATAAAAATATTATGGTAATAATGGTAACAAGTGCATTAATTACCGTACCTCCAATTAACTGGCTGATTACTTTTTGAATACGCGCCGTATCATTGAGCCTTGCCGTAAACTCGCCTATTTTTCTGGTATCAAAAAACGCTTTGGGCAATTGCAACAAGCGGCTGTAAAATTTATCGATAATGCGGTTGTTGAAATCTTTGTTTTGCCGCAGTAGAAAATAGCGTCTTAAATAACTTAATCCTTCTTTGATTAATAAGATGATAAAAACCAAAGCACAACCCAAATACAGTTTGGTAAATGCTTTTTTAGGCAATACATCATCTATCAGCCTTTGTGAAAAAATAGCCATGGTTACACCCAATAGGGCAATGGCTATGCCTAAGCCTACCGCAATAGCGAGTATGGGTTTATCTTCTTTTATAAGCTTTTTAAACCATTCTCTTTTCTTTTTACTAATGGTTCTGTTGGGAAGAAAATGCGCATTGGTTTCCAAAGTAAGGCAGGTTTTTGATTGCCATATTTTCTCCACTTGCTGTTGCGACAAATATACAATGCCTTTGGCAGGATCGCCGATGATAAATTTCAATTCATTATTTTGAAGCGTTGTACCAAAACAAACAATGTAATGCTCCAATTTTTCTTCTATTAATACGTGCAATATCAACGGAGACGGATGCGCCAATAGTGCCGCCATATCTGCCTCGCAGCCTTGCGCATCAAA
Source organism: Arachidicoccus sp. (assembly GCF_050436765.1). Taxonomy (NCBI): domain Bacteria; kingdom Pseudomonadati; phylum Bacteroidota; class Chitinophagia; order Chitinophagales; family Chitinophagaceae; genus Arachidicoccus; species Arachidicoccus sp. The sequence continues at coordinate 28,518 of NZ_JBNQGD010000066.1, forward strand.
GCCGGTAGCCATAGCCGCTTGGTATATACCCAATAAAGTTGTACCTGTGGTTTTGGTGCCACTCCATTCGCGCAACTTTTCTAAGGACACATAACCACCGTAGTATTGAATAATGCTTTGCAGACAAGCAACACCGCAATCACTTTCGCCTTGCTGCTGCACCATTATTTTTCTCAATTGTTTTTCGTTCATTGTAATGATCTAGAATTTTTTGTTGTCATTGCCGCGAAGGCGGCAATCTTTACAAATTTGATAACAAATAGACGGGAATACGGAGACTTTCGGTCGTCATTGCGAGGAGGAGGAGGTACGACGACGTGGCAATCTTATTCTTATATATTTTGAGATTACTTCCGTCGTTTCTCCTTGTAATGACGTAGTATTTTTTCGTCATTACGGTGAACCGGCGATCTCCACCAAGACACATCAATCCGCTAATAAATTATCTATCCTCGTTTCACCTTTGATGCTTTTGACCAACCGATTATTTTTATACACATAAAACGAAGGCACTAAAGAAGAACCGAATATATTGTAAAATTCGTCTTTGGTATCTAACAACAAATGTACATTGCTGAGTGAATCCAAACCGTAAGTTTTTGCAAACTGTGCTACCGAACTACTGTCGCCGAAAGGCGTAACCATGAGTATTTCCGCGCCTTGCAACCGCGTTTTATTTTTTACAATACTTTGTGCCATATACTGGCAATGTTCGCAGTCGGGGCTGAACAGTTGAAGGATAACCCTGCCCAGTGTATCGGCTATATTTTGTTTACTAAATCCTTTATGCGACACCGTTTGAAAATTAAACTGAGGAATGGTTGCGGTATTCTCTGCAACTTGTTCTTTGAACTGAATTTTGTGTACAATTTTGTAAACAAAATAACTCAGAAGCAACAATACAATGACTGCAATACATATTTTCGAAAATTTTTTCATACAAAGAGGTTGATTAATTTTTTTGGATTGTCCGCCCGGCTGTTCCATTCAGATGCGCTTCGATCTTATTCTCCCCATGATGAAAAAAACGCAAATGTCGGTATCCGACATCAGAAAAAAGGCGTTAAGAAAGTGATGCGGCAATACGAAGAAAATTTATACTGTTTGATGTGCATAGCACCGAGTTTATAAATTTTCCGTTGAGCCAATCATTTTTATTTTTTTTTCTGCAGCCTCGATCTTTTGTTTCTTTTCTATCAAGAGAAAAGAAAAATAAAAAAATTACTTCGCTCGCGCCCCTTAAGCAACCCGGCATAAAGCATGCTTCTCAACTCTCATTACTAATATAAAACCCCGTTCAGACAATTAACTCAATTGCAATTGAATAAATACGATAATTACGGACCATATTAGCAAAGCCACTCCGTAGCTGGAAGCCACCGTTTTCAGGCTTTTGCCAAATTTAAAATTGGTAAAAGCCATAATACCATAAGCCAACACCAACCAATAAGCGACCTCAAACACATTGAACAATTGTATAGGATAAAAAAGATATTTGGGTAATGTATTTGCATTGAATAATTGCGTGATGGACAATGGACTGAAATACTGCATGTCTGCAACGTTAGCAGGCTTATATATAAGCAGCCATGCCACTCTTACCAACATTGCCACCACTGAAACCAGCTCGGCAATGACCACTATTTTTAAACAGTTTTTGTAGCTAACTTCTTGGTTAAAAAGATAGAGGCCTATAAAAACTACTCCTGCAATAATCCAAAGTTTGAGCAATAACAGTATGGGAGAAAACAAATAGCCCCAAAGTTGGTACTTGTGTTGTAAGAAAATTAATTCTGTTATACGGTCTATAGCTAGCTTATCGGATAAAGTAGTATAGTAAAAACTATTGGTAAACATAAAAGTATTGGTTACATAAGTAGTGCCTGCGTATAACAATATGATCAATAGGAGTAAATGCCAAAATTTGAAATTGTATAATTCTTTATTCATAAAGATTGGGATATTAAAATGACCGTTTATTCAACATTTTCTCTTTTAATTTATTGACGAAGTATTTTTCGTTTTTCAGAACAACAATAAGTAACACGCCACTACAAAGTAAAGCACCTATTATTGTTGCGATGTAATATTGGGTTGAGTAAAAAGCTCCGAGTATTGTACAGAGTAGAAATAACAACAATATGTAAGCAAGAGAAGTTCTTCTTCCAAGTTTCCCAAAACTATAATTTTTTTCAACTATAAAATATTGTGTGTATGCACTTATAACACCTATCGGGGCAAACAAAAAACAGGATATAAGAAATAAGATCTCAATTTTTATAGTCAATAGATGAAAGAAAAGTAGAAAAACATTAATTATTATAAAATTTAATAACAAGGGAATAATAAGCAATGATATATATACTTTAATTGAATCTATTAATTTAGATTTAATAATTAATTGATTAATTTGTAAGTCTGAATAATAACCCCAAAGATTATTATATATATATGTAAACAGAATAGTTGGAAGAAAAAATGCAGAAAAAAATGGCAGAGCCTTAAATAGATATTCGAGAGAATGAATTTTTAATCTAATTTTGGGAGATGCTAAAACTAAAGCAGGAAATAAAAACTGAATGATACTCCCTATTAAAAGGTAAAGTATAAAAACTCTATTTCTAATCAGTAATTTCCATATTATTCTCCAATAACTTCTTTTAATATTCTTCTGTACTTTTCTCCGTTTGGGTATAGCAATTTCTTTGTCTTGATAAAAGAAATAATAGGTGAAAAATAAACTTATATTTACCGCAGCAAAAAAAACAATAGGGTTGATGCGCAACCAATAAAGATTATTGTTGGCGTAGCACAATCCAAACAAAATGAACAGCAAGAACAACTGTATATATTTTTGCCAGGAAAGCGCATTGATAAAATTTTCGGCAAATAACATTCCTGCCAACCAGTACAGCAGTAATTTAAAAAGTTCGATAGCGGGAAGACTTTGTGCTGAAAAATAAAAAATAAATACAAAAAATAACAGGATAAAATAGATAGTCCTATTCAATGAAAAAGCAATTAAATCAATGGTTGTTTTTTGGATTTTACTCAATGGATATTGCGGAGCAACCATCACTTTTTTTAAAGAAAAGGAAGGAAAGAACTTATAAATAATGGGTATTAAAAGCAACGAAAAAAAAACGCTGTTTAGCAGCAATGCGGCCTTATCTGATTTAGTAGCATTGTACATAAAACCTGCGAAAAATGCATAGACCAATAACAATAAAGTATAAAAAGCATTACCCAAAATACTCTTCCAGTTGTTTACGTGAAAGTAAGATTGGAGCTTTCTTTTGAGCAGAAATAAAATAATTTTCATAAGTCTATACAATTGCGTTTAACAAAGAATGATCTTGGTTTTCGGGCTGTAAATATTTCAGCAATTCGCCATCAATGGAGGCTGTCCCGTTCTCTTTAAAATCGGTGAGCGAGCCATTAAAAATCAATTCTTGATTGTGCAGAACGCCAATATGTGTAGCAATTTTATCTACGTACAACAAATCGTGCGATGATACGATAATCACCCGTTCCGGAGCTTTATACGCATTGATAAAACTGCATAATTTCTTGGAAGCCACCGGGTCGAGATTGGCGAAGGGTTCATCCAGAATCAGCAGATTGGGTCTGTGCAAAACTGCCGCGCAGATGGATAATTTTTTGCGCATACCGCTCGAAAAGTTTTTGGTCAATTTCAGCAGATCGTCTTCATCCTCAAAAAAATATTCCAAGATTTTTTCTATTCTTTGCAGCAGTTCCACCTTATCCATATCGTAGAGCAAACCTATCCAATATAGATAGTCAACCGCATCCAGTTCGCCAACAATTTGGTCAAACTCACTTTGGATGCCCATTTGTTTTTTAATGGCTAATTCATTCTCTTGATAATTCAAACCATCAATATTTACAGCACCTTTAGACGGTTCTATAATATTAACAATAATATTGAGCAGCGTACTTTTGCCCGCACCATTCTTGCCGAGTAGGCAATAAGTTGTATTATTTTCAATTGTAAGATTAAGGTTGTTTAATACGATATTTTCTCTGTATGCTTTGCTTAATTCTTTTATGTATACCCTCATCATATAGTAATCTTCCTTGTTATTTAAGAACAGGTGGATAAAATCTATTTAGAAATCTAATTGTAAAGAGATGTACTCTTTACAATTAGATTTTTTGTTAATCAAGGGCATCATTTACCGTTGAGATACATGCCCCGGCAAATTGACTGGCATATTGTATGGCAATTTCTTCTTGACCACTTACTACGGCAACCACACCTAGAGCGCAAACTAATCCACTAAGCCAGCTTCCGCCTTCCACCATTTCCATTTGTTCCAAATTTAAAGTTTTCATTTTGTAAAATTTTGTTGTTTAAAAAATGTTTATTCCTGTACTTGTTGGTAGCTACATCAACACTGTACTTCTTTTGTTTTCTGTCCTTAGCTATGAGGCAGACGTACTTAAGATAAAACGCTCGCGGTTGCAGGCCGCTGGCATATTTCAATAGTGCTCTGCAAATATTTATGTAAATATTATGTGTTCCAAATTTTCACGCAACTTTTATGTGCCTCACAGGCACATTGTTTTGTTGCGAAATTTTCTTAAAGAAATTTGAATATGCAATAATAGTTATGTAATTTGTGCAAACGATAGGTCAATAAATTTTATTGTAAAATGCAACACTTATGAGCTATACCTTAAGAGAAAAAGCGGGCGCTGCTTTGCAGGCCTTGCGCATAGAAAAGAATATCAAACAGGAAATTGTTGCCGCCAAACTGAACGTGAACCGTGCTACTGTTTCCAAAATAGAAAATGGGTTGTTGCCTGTTACCCTTGTCATAGTTGCAGCCTATAGAGAGGCATCGAATATATCAATATATGATGCAGCGCAACTAATAATGCCATTTTTATAAACAGCGAGGTTTGTTTTATAATTCTCATCAAAACAGATGTGGATAAACTACTGCCATTCTCCCATCTTCTGCACAATTCCACTACCACAGCCTGCTTAAGAAAAGTATACCCTAACTTTATACGAATTTTAGTTTTTTATTTCCACTAAAGGCAAAGTATTTGTTTAACTTTCGAAGTAAATTTTCGTGCATGAACCGATTAATAAAAGTATGGGGTGTTTCAGTATGTTTTACCATGTTGGCAACGCAACTGTTTGCACAAGCTACCAAAGCCAATAATGATCCCGATAACGAATATAAGCTTGCTAAAGAAATGTATTTGAAAGGTCAATATAGCCTGGCTTATCCAATTTTTAAAACTTTAAATTATAGCCATCCTTATGCTAAAAGTAATGTGCCGACTACACAAAATGTGGAGGCGGAATTTTATACTTTATCTTGTGGACTAATGCTTAATCAGGCTTCTGTTGAAAATGAAGCTATAGAGTTTATTCGTTATGAACACAGTACGCCGTTAATCCAAATGCTGGCTTATCAATTGGGTGAATATTATTTTAGAAAAGAAAAATTTACGGAGGCGTTGGCTTATTATGAGAAAGCAGGAACAGCAAATCTTAAAAATAGTGAAGCCGCACAACTCAATTTTCATCAGGGATACAGCTATTTTACTTTACAACGCTTTGACAAGGCTGAGCCATTGTTCAATTCGATTCGTCAAATCCCTTCCAATCCTAATTATATAGACGCCAATTATTATTACGGCTTCATAGAATTTTATAAAAAAAACTATGATGAAGCATTAAGTGCGTTGAAAATTGCCGAGCCTAATAGTTATTACAATAAAATCGTTCCTTATTATATTGCGGAAATTGAGTACTTCAAAGGCAATAAAGACGGAGCTCTTTCTTATGCACAACATGCGTTGGATGCAGGTGGTCAATATTATGAAACCAATTTGAAACAATTAGTAGGTCATATTTTGTTTGAGGAGAAAGAGTATGACAAAGCGTTACCTTATCTTGAAGATTACATTAGTAAAAGCGCCAAAGTAAAGCGTGAAGATTTATACGAATTGTCTTATTGTTATTACGCTGCGAAACAATGGAATAAGGCCATTAACGGTTTTAAAGAACTAGGTGGAAGAGAAGATTCTCTGGCGCAGAACAGTATGTATCTTTTAGCGGATGCTTATTTGCGTACTGACCAAAAAGGGAATGCAAGAAATGCGTTTTTGTTTTGTTCTCTTAATAGTAGCAATTCTTCGCAGAAAGAAATTTCTTCTTTTAATTACGCGAAACTTTCCTACGAATTAGGATATCAAGATGTGGCGCTTAACGGATTAAAAAAATTTATTGCTGAGTATCCTTCTTCTGCTTACAATTCTGAAGCGAAAGAGTTATTGGTTGCAGTTTTATCAAACACTAATAATTACAAAGATGCTTTAAAGATTATAAGTGAAATTGGTGCCCGCAGTGAGTTGGTTCAACGTGCTTATCCGCGCATTCTATACGGACGTGCTGTAGAGTTGGTGAATGATCAAAGTATGTCACAGGCCGCAGAAATGATAAATAATATTTTCAATTTGCCCTATAATCAACAAGAGATACAGCCGGCTTATTTTTGGAAAGGAGAAATTGCTTATCGTCAACAAAGTTATCAAGAAGCTATAAGTGCGCTGGATTTTTATTTACAGGATCCTCAAACTTATGGAGACGTGAATGCCATGGATGCATATTATACTTTGGGGTATGCATATATGCGTACAAACAACTACGGAAAAGCACTTGATGCGTTTAGACATATCGCAATAAGCGCTGATGCGTCGTCAAATGATGTGCAAAAAGATGCTTACTTGCGTGAAGCGGATTGCTATTTTATGCAAAAGAATTATCAGCAGGCATCTCAAATTTATGATGATATTATTCAGAAAGAATTACCTTCTGCCGATTATGCTTACTACCAAAAGGCTATTATCGCGGGTGCATATGGAAGAGTTGCTGATAAGGTGGCTTATTTACAAGCTTTTGACCAAAAGTACAAAAACTCTTCCCTGGCCGTTGAAGCCAACTTGCAGATGGCCGGTGCATATATGGCTAGTGAAAACTTTTCAAATGCAATTGATCCTTTACAAAAGGTAATTAACTCCAATGATAATGCCTTGAAACCTGACGCGTATTTGAATTTGGGGGTTGCATATTTTAATATGAATAACGACGAAGCATCGCTGAACAGTTTTCAAAAGCTCATTTCGACCTACCCCAATTCAGAGCAAAGCGATCAAGCGTTGGCATATGTCAGAAATATTTTTGTAAATCAAAATAAACCTGACGAATATGTGACATTTATGCAAAAAAATGGTAAAACGGTTAGTTATTCGGAGCAAGACTCTCTAAGCTATATAACTGCGTTTCGTCAATACGGCAGCGAAGATTTTGCAGGCGCTCAAAAAAGCTTTGAAAGTTATTTGACTGAATTTCCTCAAGGGAAAAATAGTATTGATGCGAATTTTTATCTCGCGGAATTATATAATCAACAAAAAGATTATCCAAACGCTTTAAAGTATTATGAAGCAGTTGCAGCAAAAGCGCCTAATATATTTGCCGAGAAATCTACGTTGCAAGCTGCTCGAATCAATTATTTCCAGTTAGACGATTTTACGAACGCTGAACAATATTATAAACAATTAAAAAATATTGCGACTTCTTCAGACAATAAATTGGAAAGTATGCGTGGATTGTTACGTTGCCAGTATAAATTGCAGCAATGGGCGGATGCCGATGCGAATGCGAAGGAATTGTTGCAACAAAAAGGTATTGCTGCTGATGACCAGCAAATGTCCAATATTATTATCGCAAAAAATCTGCAAGCGAGCGGTAACAATGAAGAAGCAATGGCAGATTTTAAAAAGGTCTATGCTATTGGCAAATCTGAATTTGCCGCTGAAGCCAGATATCGTGTAGCTGAAATATTGTATAATGATGCGCAATATAAATCGGCAGAAAGTGCCGCTTTTGACGTGATAAATAAAGCAGGTTCCTATGACTTATGGATTACTAAGTCTTACATCTTGCTGGGTGATATTTATTTAAAGGAGAAAGACTTATTTAATGCTGAAGCGACGTTGAAAAGTGTAGTAGATAATGCGACAAATGATAGTTTAAAAGTTGAAGCACAGCAAAAGCTGGATACGGTATTATCTCTAAAAGAAAAGAAGAGTAAAATAAATAATTGAGCCCACGGAAACAATAACAAAAGTGTATAATATTTTAAGCAAAATTTGCATGAAAAATAAATTCAATCAAGTGTCTTTGAAGAATCTATGTAAGCTGCGAGGCTTGAGATTAGTGGCGTTGATATTGACCATATTGCTAGGTATTAGTAGTTTGCAAGCACAAAGCAACCGCCGTACAAGGCATAAAATTAAACATCCGGCTAAGAAGCATAGTGTTGTTAAAAGGCATACATCTGTTGCGGCTAAAACTTCCGCGCAAAAGAGTGATACGACAGCAATTCCAGCTGCTATTACCAATAGAAACTTTACGGTGACGTCGGCATTTACACCGAGTTTGCGGGACGCTTCTAAAATTAATTTTAGTTCGACTACGGCATTACCCTCACCCGAAAAGATTCCTTTAAATTATAATGTGCCTGCGCAGAATTTATCTTTTACTTATCAGCCGGCTTACTTGCGTCCATTGGCTGCAAACATAGATACTTCTTCTGTTTGGAGAAATGCAGATTTTGTGAAACTTGGTTATGGAAATTACGCTACGCCATATCTTGAAGGTGGATTTTCTTTCGGTGATGGATATAACTCGGCCATTACTTTGCATGCTAAACATGTTTCTTCGAAGGGTAATTTACCATTGCAGCAATTTTCTAAGACGGGTATCGATGCGAGTGGGATATTTGCTTTAGGTGAAAAAAATGAATTTGAGGCGCGTGCCTATTTTGATCGAAACAATCAATATGAATATGCGGATCTGATCCCGGGTATTCATTATGATAAAGACAGCTTGCGTCGCCGCTATAAGGATGTGGGTGTAAAAATTGGGTTAAGCAATAAAACAAAAAATACTGCGGCTCTTGACTATCATCCAACACTTTCAATTGATGCTTTTTCGGGTAATAGAGGGGAGCATGAGTCCACTTTAGTTATTGATGCGCCGTTCGAGAAAAAAATTAGTAAAACATTTAATGCGAAATTGGGTGTTACAGCAAATATTTCGAGTTATAAAGCAGATACATCGACAGTCAATAATCACTTAGTATATCTGAGTCCATCGATAGAAATAAATCGTCCAGACTTTAAGTTCAATGTGGGTGTTATACCTTCTTTCGATAACAGTAGTTTTCATTTGCTACCCAATATTTCATTAGATGCGAAACTACGTGATGAACGTTTTATAGTGCAAGCAGGTTGGATAGGTTATTATAATGCCAATACCTATCGTTCTTTGGCTTCCTATAATCCTTGGATTGAAGTGCCAGGTAATTTTTATAACACACGTGTTGTGGAGGCGTATGGCGGATTTAAGGGAGCTGCAGGAGATCATTTTACCTATAATGCGAGAGCTTCCTACCTTAATCTAAAGAACATGCCTTTGTTTTTAAATAATATAGCTGGATCTCATGAATTTGAGGTTTTGAATGAATCGAAATTGAATGATTTTCGCCTTCATGGTGAACTCGGCTACAATGCGAAGGAAGATTTCTCTTTATTAGTTGGTCTTACAATGAATAATTATACTGGACTAAAAGATAATGCGCAACCTTGGGGGCTGGTTCCTATTGAGTTGACAGGATCCTTGCATTGGAATATATTGAAAAACTTATTACTCAAAAGCGATATTTCAATAGGTAATGGCGCTCAATACATAGATGCAAGTAGTGAGAAGCAACGATTGAAAGGGGCAGCTGACTGGAATCTAGGTGCGGAGTGGCATTTAGTTAAGAATTGGGATTTGTGGTTGCAAGTAAATAACTTGCTGAACAATAAATACCAACGATGGGTTAACTATCCAGTATTGGGAACTAATGTCTTGGGCGGTATTATCTTTAATTTTGGAGATCTAAAAAAATAATCATTTTGCAATGAAAGCACTGCTTCATTATTTCCTAGTACAAAATAAAATAGTATCTATCCCTAATGTGGGCAGTATATCAATTGTGACTAAAAATGCGGCAGATGATTTTGTTGCTAAAAAAATTGCCCCCCCAGCATACAATCTGCTTTTTAAAGAAGAAAATGATGCTATGGCCGAGATTGCTTTTGTTCAGTATGCTATACACGAGTTAGAGGTGTCAGAAGCCATAGTGAAGAGTTTTCTTCGTGATCTTGATGATGAATTTAAAACCACTAATCGCTTAAATATTGATGGAATTGGCGTTATAGCCAAAGAGAATGGATATTATAACTTTCAATCTCATGACTATTTTCAATATTATTTTCCCATAGAAGTTGATCGTGTCGTACATGCCGACGCCGTACACGCAGTTAGAGTTGGAGAAGAAGAAAAAAGCAGTACAGAAATGCGTGCATTATTATCCAAAGAAAAATCGAAAAGTCATTGGTGGGTGTATGTGTTGGTAATATTGTTATTTCTGGCCGGTTGCAGCTATATGTATTACTATTATTTTTATCAGAAATAAGTGGTATGGTATCTAAGTAGGGTAACTGTTTTGATTGTTGTATTGTCTTAAATCGAAATTCATTCCGCGAAACCATCCATCAGCTCACGTTGATATGAAGTTTTAAAAAAGGAATAATAAAGTCACTCCTATGGCAATTTGAGAAAATCAATACTCATCGCTATCATCAAAGACAACATTTCCTCCTTTTCCAAATATGCGTAAAGCGATTTCTTTACCGACATTTTCCGGCGTAGAGAAAACCAGTTTGCTGTTATTGACAACTTGCAAATTATTACTGCTTTTTACATTAATCGTTGCCTGATATTTATCGCCTCTTCTTTCGAAATAAATAGATACTACCGGTACAACTCCATTATTCGTCCAATTTATATTTGTTTTTGTTAATTGGGAAGTAATGTATTCCGTTGTTGCATCCTCAATGCCACCTGTTTGCAACCGCATGGAAATTTCTATATTGGAAAAAGGGATTAACTGCGGATAAGTTTCTAAAAGCAAATTGTTGTAGAATGATCGGCTGTATTGGTTCTTAAACTTTTTATATGTTCTGGATGCAGCTTCATACAAGCGGCCCAGGAATAATTTTTCATTCTGAGTATCCAGTTTTGTATTAGATAAAATATTTTCTAATTCCTCCCGTGCAGTTTTATAGCGACCATCTTCATAATTAAATTTTGCTTCAAATAATTTGAAATAGCGCTGTATGTTGGCTCGTTTATCTGTTGTTTGATAATTGTGGTATTTTTGAGCGAAAAATTTGGGATTAAAATCTTTCATTAAAAACCATGCTTCATCAAATGTAGTAGTAGATTCCGAACAAAATAAATCATACACCATTCTGCTTCGATCTGGGTTATATGCTAACTCTATACAGGTATTGTATTCGGCCATTAATTTTTGCCATTTTAATTTTGCCATTTTAAATAATGTGGTAGGGGAATACCACCAGTTGCTATGCAAAAATTTCAATTCATCAATTTTTCTGTCCAATAAATTCACACGCAAAAGATTGATGGTGAATTCATATTGTTCCTGCGTTAGGGTTGTACCAATATGCAGTTCTTTAAAATCGGCTGCTTTATTTAAAGCATTTTCTGCACTATCCAATTGATCGTTGTACATGTAAGATCGACTAAGCGCAATGTTGTACCAGCCAAATCCCGGGCGCGAACCATTTTGTTGGATAATACGATTGCTGAGGTTTATGGCGTCCTCCGTGCGACCCGCATAAATATAGAGTTGTGGCAAATAATAATAAGGTTCTTTTAAAATATTCTCTCCTCCGTAACTAATGCCAAGGTCGCGTTTAAAAAAAGTTTGCGCATTGGCAAAATTGCCAATTTCAGTTTGAAAACCTGCATAATTATTCCAGGAGATCATTCCATATTGGGCTAAAATATTATAGTAATAGAAGCTGCTATCGTAGTTTTTGTTGTAGCAATGTAGTAGCGCGAGATAATGATAAATCTGCAAATCGTCCGCCAATGCTTGATTTTCGCCAAACCATTCGTCATTTATTTTTTTATTCTGATTGATAAATGCTAAACCCTCATAACAATATTTGAACGCCATTCTTTCGTTTGCGCTTACAGAATTTTTTAAGAAAGGATATTTGGCAGAAGTGAAAATGCGGTTACGGTGATAAGTCCAGGCGCGATGATAGTAAAGTCCAAAGAAATCTTTTTTAAAATGATAAGTAGCAATATGATTGAGTAATGACATTACAGAATCAGGCATTTCAATATTATCGTAACATTCTTTTAGCGCATTGCAAATACTATAATAATCCTGAAAGCGATTGTAGTTCTCTGTTAAATAATCAAGATTTGAAAACATGTTCTTCAACATAGGATTAAAATCTTTTTCCATTAAATTTTTTGCTTTCAGCAAAATCGGTATGGCATTCTGATATCCTAAATAATCTGCGCTGTGATTATACTTGTAATAGCCTTCTAATAAATAACCGACATAATAGGTGCTGTCAACACGCTCGAACTCTCTACCTCTCGGTAATGCATCATCATCAGTAAGCTCTATGCCTCGTCGCTTTGCATCGATTTCATAACGAAGCGCCTCATTTTTTTGAGCAATTGCATGCTGCAAAATAGGGAGTATCAAAAAAAGTAAAAGTATTTTTTTGATCCACGGCTGATAAGGCTTACTTGCTAACATTATTTGTTGCCCAAGTTTAATTTACTCAATCTGTTCATCTCTGCTTCTACGATAAGCGATAATAATTTTTGTTTCGCTTCTTTATTGCGATAAGTAATACGATGATCGAGCACCGAATGTGCTAGTTTTTGCAAGTCATCTTCTGTTACAAAATCCCTTCCATTAACGAGCGCGAAGGCTTTTAAACATTTCAAAAAGGTTATGCCACTTCTTGTGGAAGCTCCTAATACTATTTCGTCACTCTCCCGTGTGGCTACTACAATATTGCGTACGGCTTTCATCAATTCAGGATGTATAAAAATCCCCTGAGCTGTTTGTTGAAGCAATAAAATTTCATCGACACTCAGCACTCGATCTATTAATTCTTGATTTCTTTGGATGGAGACGTAGTTTTCATAAATAGAAAGCTCGGTTACTCCATCTACATATCCAAAGTGTATTTTCATGAAAAATCTATCCAGTTGCGCAGCTGGCAAGGGATACGTCCCTTCCATTTCTATTGGGTTTTGGGTAGCGATAGTAAAGAATAATTTCTCCAATGGATAGGTAGATTCTCCAACGGTGATTTGATTTTCGGCCATACATTCTAGCAGTGCAGATTGAACTTTCGGTGATGCCCGATTTATTTCGTCGGCGAGTAAGACATTGCAAAATAGGGGTCCTTTTTTGAATATAAAGTCTTTCTTTTCCTCATCAAAAATATGGGTGCCAATCAAGTCCATTGGCAATAAATCGGGGGTGAATTGAATACGTTTAAAAACAGCTAATTTATCGCCTATGTTTGCTGTTATGCTATGTGCCAAAGTCTTAGCCATTACAGTTTTTCCGGTTCCTGGGTTATCTTCCATCAACACATGTCCGCCCGCGATAAGCGCAGTGGCTATCAATTGGATTTGTGAGCGTTTACCTCTAATTACTTTTTCTACATTGTTTATAAGTTTTTGAATATGTTCAATGCTTGTGTTAAGGTTTACGGATGTGGATGTGTTTTCCATATTTTTTGTTTAAAAATATTTGATGAAAAAGTTAAGCGTGTAATACAAATTAAAGAACCGTGAAGTTCTTTGCTTCCAGGGTATTTGTTTTCTCAAGGATTGTATGAATCGCGCAAAGAAATCTTTAGCCCATTGACGTTCTTGAAGGGAAGTTTTATCCCTGCTATATTTTTCTTTTTGATAAATGTGATTTAGTTGCGAAAAGTCTGTGCCAAATTTCTCGTCAATCATTAATGCAAATCCTTCCGGAGACTGCATCTTACGTGAGTAGCCCAGTTGATTTAAATAATATAAAGTTGCACGATATGACCAATGTGTATTTTTCTTGGCTCTGATTTGATAATACTTCCAAATCAACCAGGGCGAAAGTAAAATTAGTAAAAGCAGAGATATAACAGCGACCAAACAGCCAACGGCAATTCGTTCCCAGTTAAAGGACTGTAGGAAGGATTGTCTGCTGTTGATATTCTGGCGTACCGAGCCGTTCTGTTCAATTATTTTTACTTCATCGATTGCGACAGGTTCTTTTAGTTGAGATAAAATATAGGTTGCCGTATCGATATTTCGTTTGATGGTTATATTGTTTAGCTGATCGTTGTATGATGCTGTAGATACATGCACATTTTTCTTCAAAGCACTTATACTCACCACACCTGTATCTGTAGCAATTCTGGCAAAGGCAATATTGAGCCGCAGGGATTTTGGAGAGGTGGTATAACTTTTGTCTCTGTATAATATTTTTTCGACCGAAAGTGTTAACTCCTTTTTTGATGTATCTACTTTTTGAATTATTCCGTCGGCTACAAAATAAACTTTTTGTGTGCCTAATGGTGGTGTGCCATCTGGTTGTGGTGCTTGCTGTGTATTCATATCAGGTACGGTTGTGTCAAAATCAATCCATCCGTAACCTGGAAAAAATACTTGAACCCATGCATGGGCTTGATCTTCGTAAAACCAATACCAGCCGGGATTTTTGCTACTTCTATCTACCGTTAAAAAACCGGTGGCAATTCTCGAAGGGATGCCCAATGACCGCAGTAAGAATAAAGTTGCTCCGGCAAAATAAGCGCAATAACCTTTTCGGTTTTCAAACAAAAAGTAATCCAGTTTATTAGCACTTGGCAGCCCCGGTATTCCTGGATTATCTGAATATTTGAATAAGGGTTGTCCAAATTCATCTTTGCTTAAAAAGTAATTCCTGATAGCCAACATTTTGTCGATAACAGTAGAATCATTTGCTGTTATTTTTTTTGCCAAGGAAATAATTTTTTGATATGATTTCCCTTGAGGCATCGAGGTATAGTATTGGAGGAAAGAGTTATCAATATTTGAGTAGCCAGTGTCTTTTCTTAATAGATCAAAACGCATTTTTTGAAAATCTTCTAAGGTGGTATTGCCGGCAGGATTGTATACGAAATATGCACTGTTGAGCGAACTCACCCACATTTTTGCACGATATGCCGAACTGTATTGCCCTCCATATTCTCTGGGTACTGGAATTGGTTGAACGGAAAAAGCAGTATTGGGCGCTAAAAAATCTGTGGGTGACAATGCCACTTTATATATTTCCGCATCTACTACTGATCTATCGACAACAGCCTGCGAATTTTTAATCACCGTACTGTCAGATTTTGTAAAAAACAAGGGAACTTTTGACGGATCTGGCCTAAACAAATCATTGAAGGGCATTAGTGAATCTGTTTCAAATGTCTGCGTTACAGTATCAAATTTCGTATAATAATCTGCCGTAAAGTATAATGGGTTTTGCGTTTTACCATCTGCAAAAAAATTATTTAACCTGGCTACAAATACAAGTTGCTTTGTTTTGTTTAATGAACCACTCAGTGGCATCTGCCCATTAGGACTTAAGGTGCCGTCTCGATTGCTTTTAGTCATGCTTTGGCTATTGCTCTTATTTGCCTGATAGTCTGGTTGCACCTTGTTCCAATCCTGTTCAATATTGATTAAATCTTTTCGAAAAATTAAAAATACAACTGCAAAAATGGTAATGGCGAACAGGAAAAAACCGCTGACTCTTTTTGCCAAAAACCAACTAAAGGAAGATTGATGCTCATTTAGATTCCTGACTAGTTCAGAGGTATAGAGAATATAAAAAGCATATAGCAATACAGGTGCAAAACTTACTACGATAGCTTCAGCTGAAATGGTCTTAATTTTGCTTATCAGAATTATTTCAATGGCTAATAAAAACAAAATCCATACAACTGTAAAAAAGCGCCATCGGCTGAAGCCAAAACCCACTAACCATCCTATAGAAAATATTAAAAGGAAAATTAAATATTGAACGATAAAGAAAAACATGTCAAACTCACCAATGGCATACTTTTCAATTATTAAATAACCAATAAAATAGCAGGTGCCAAGCGTGATAATAGTGCTCGTAAACCTAAATCTCCAGCCATAAAATATCAAAGAAACGAAAATGCCTAAAAGGAAAAATGCGCCCTGATAGAGCCATTGATTCTGCAATATAATATAGGCCTCATTTAGTTTATGTAGTATTACAATAGCAAAAAAAGCTGTAGGCAGTGCAAGCAAAAGGCATTGCACGCCAACTTTTTTCCAACTATGAGTCCTTTCTATTTGCATCTAAAATTAGGTTATACGCTTTTTAATATTTTTCTTAATTCTTTTTCGTTGCGCAATATTTCTCGTCGTAATGGGAAAAAAGTCCATGCCATTCTGTTTTTTGCTTTCCTGTTTTTTTCTTGTTCCAGGAAAAACCAGGTTAACCAACTTCTTATTCCTTGTCTTTTAAACTGTTTGGAAATAGGAACAAATAAAAAATTAATTTCATTCTTATGCCATTCAATCAATTGCTTTATCTGGTCGACATTTGTGAGGGAAGATATTACAACAATGGCTGCCTTCTGTGGTTGTACAAAGTTAAGTACATCTATATTCTCTTGCCATTCACTAACCGCAATTAAATGCTTTATTTCCTCCTCTTTGCTTGGATGTATCGAAAATGAAATAGATTTTTCGGGTTGATCAGAAGCCCAACGAACATCATTATTTTGTTGTACGATATTTTTATAAATACTCCATACTTTGTTTTTATAAAAATTGAGCATGGCATTATTAATGACATCGGTATGATTGTTTAAGTATTGGGAGAAAAAAGAAACATACAAATAAAGATGGGAGGCATAAGGCTCCAAAATCTCTGGTGTACGAATCACTAATTCTTTGTTCTTTGCATATATTTTCCAGACGATCCTCCGTAAGTCGTCATTAGCTTCAAATTTTTTATAACTAAATAAGTCTCCTTCTACTTTTCGTATTTCGTCTATTCTACTGTTTCGTATTTCCGTATTTCTCTGCTTCGCTTCTAAATATTGCAACGGTTGTGATTGCGGCGGCGTATAGAATCTTTCTGAAGTAGGCAAGGAAATCGTGAACGAAAAAAATTGCAGAAAATCTTCAAAATATACAACTACCTTTGATATGCGGAATTCTTTCACGTCTGTTATTTCCCAATCATAAAAACCATCTAGATTCCTGTTGAACCAGTTCGCATGTTCGTCCTCTACTAGTTGTATTTTTTTCGAGAAAGAACCGTTGTCGTATATGAATCGTAATTTAATGTATCCTAAAATAGGTCTTAGAATGGGTTTAAGTGCAAGCTCAATAGGTTGATAAGGTGTATCAAACTCTTTGGTGGTAATTTGAAATGAAATTCGTTTTTTGTGTCTTTTAAAAAGAAAAAAGAGCCAAGATAATAACACGCTCGTAAATCCAATTACCAAAAATGTAAAGCTTATGTACAAGGTAATTCTAATGAGTATAGAGAAAATATCTTGGAATGGTGTTCCCGGCAGTTTTGGTTGTTCTTTTAGCCATGCCAGGCATATAACGGAGCCAATAAGAAAAAGACAGAAATATACAGTTATGGGGGCGAAAAACCCCAGTTGCTTTAGTGTTTTTCGTATGGATACTTTGTATTGCATTTTACGTACGTGAAGTTAAGTGTTTAATTCTGAATGCTGCTATTTTGCAAATAGATAAATTTTATGTTCTGTATTTATCATTCGCTAAGCTATTGTTTGCATTATCAAATTAACTTTGTTTCTTTGCCTTTGTATGAAAAATACTATTCTATATACCCAGTGTCCGGCTTGTGGAAGCAAAGATATAAATGAAGTTTTATGTGCTAAAGACTATACGGTTTCCGGTGAAATATTTGAAGTATGGCATTGTGCACATTGCAGCTTGCGTTTTACCCAACAGGTTCCTGATGAGCAGGCAATGGCACCTTATTATAAATCTGACGCTTATATTTCACATAGTAATACTAAGAAGGGTATTGTAAATTGGTTGTATCATTTGGTGCGTAAAAGGACCTTGAGACAGAAGGCTGAGCTGGTAAAAAAATATAGTGGATTAGAGCGTGGTGCTTTGTTGGATATTGGTGCCGGAACGGGCGCTTTTGCATCTGTGATGCAATTGGAGAATTGGCAGGTGACGGCACTGGAGCCGGATGAAGACGCAAGAAGAAATGCGAAAAGAGATTTTGATATTGAGTTACAAGAAGGTAAAGACTTATTTTCATTAGAACACGATAGCTTTGATGTGGTTACCATGTGGCATGTTTTGGAGCATGTACACGAATTGCATAGTTATATTGTGCTCTTCCAGAAAATATTAAAAAACAAAGGAACGCTTTTTATCGCTGTTCCCAATTATACTTCATTCGATGCAACCTATTATGAAGGATTTTGGGCCGCCTACGATGTTCCAAGACATTTATATCATTTTTCCCCAGCAAGCATGAAGCTATTAGTTGCCCAATATGGATTCGAGGTAAAAAAATGCCTACCCATGAAATTTGATAGTTATTATGTAAGTCTATTGAGTGAACAGTATAAAAATGGCAACAAAAATCTTCTACAATCGTTCCTACGAGGTTTTCAATCGAATAGAAAGGCCCGAAAAAATGCCGAAAAATACAGTTCTGTTATTTATGTGATTAAAAAACAGAAATAGCCTACTAAAGAACAGCCCATAGTGGTGATTGACTTAGTAGAAAACAAAAAAGCTATCTGTGTTTTAAGCAGATAGCATTATTTTAAGATGTATTGTATGTTTAAGCTGTAGCTTCTACCGGAGCAGCTAAAACGGATACTTTAGTAATATCTCCTTTAGCTTTTCTAAATTCTACGACACCGTCAGTAAGTGCAAATAAAGTGAAATCTTTACCTAAACCTACATTTTTGCCTGGATGAAAACTAGTACCCCTTTGACGAACGATAATGTTACCTGAGATAGCTGGTTGGCCACCAAATATTTTTACGCCAAGACGTTTGCTTCTTGAATCGCGACCATTTTTTACACTACCTTCACCTTTTTTGTGAGCCATGGTATGATAATTATAAAGTTTTAAAAATTAATAAGCCAAAATTACGCAATCGCGTCAATTTTGATTTTTGTATAATGTGTTCTGTGTCCGTGTTTCTTACGGAAACCTTTTCTTCTCTTTTGTTTGTAAGCGATTACTTTGTCGCCCTGGATTAAATTGCTAAGCACTTCTGCTTTTACAATTGATTTCACATCAGCGCCCAAAGATAATTTACCATCGGTACTTACCAACAATACTTCGTTGAACTCAACTTTGTCTCCGTTATTGGCAGACAAACGTGGTACATATAAGGTATCACCTTCTTGTACTCTGAATTGTTGGCCTGCTATTTTTACAACTGCGAACATAACTTTTAGAAATTAGGACTGCAAAGGTAAGGATAAATTGTGGATATGGCAATAGATTTATGAAAAATATTTTCGTAACGGCAATTATCTTTCAATTGATAGTTATTGTATTATAAAAGAGTTCTATCGATTCAAAGATATCTGCTGGACTTTTAAATACTCGTACCAAAATCTTACTTTATTTGATAATCAGCTTATTGTGAAGCGAGATGGCGCGATATTCGCAGTTATTATTAGTGGGGTCAAAGGATAATGCTATCTAGCCTTTTATCACCAAGATAAATCCACCAAACTGGAGACAACGGTGCCATTAGCAACGAGAAGCCGGCTAAGCAATGGAGAATTAAGTGGCATATTGGCCAATTACCTCGATCAAAAGCTCACGAAAGCCCTTGCATTGCAAGCGATACACAATGATCCGCCTGCGCTAAGATCGGAGAGACTAAGTATAAGGCCCCCATCAAGAAAAACAGGAAAGAATGATATTATAGCATTGGCGCGAAGGAAATGAATAAAATAAGAAAAGACCTGCGAGATCTTGCCGGTTAAATAGATAATGAGGGCAATAGCAAAAATGCTAAATAAGTCATTTTGGCAACAGCTATTTTGAACACATTATTCTGAATTTTTTTCAGTCTCTTTCCGCGAAAAACAGTTGTGCAACTGCAAAATTTTCACAATTGATGAAAATTTTGCAGTTACTTTTTATTGTGGCAAAAAAGTTGTTTTAGAAGCTGTTAAATACTGTTTTAAAACAGTAAATGTTTAATCAATTTTATTAACCATTTAAAACAGGAGGTTATTATGTCACTTACTAAATGGAACGGCAATAACAGAAACTTGCCTGTATCCCCCAACTGGTTCGAGGACTTCTGGAACCGCGATCTTTTTAACTGGAATGATAAAAATTTCTCGTCCACCGAAACCACCTTGCCATCAGTAAACGTAAAAGAAACAGCAAATGACTACAAAGTGGAGGTAGCGGCGCCGGGAATGAATAAAGAGGATTTCCATATTACGCTGGACGGAAATCTGCTTACCATTTCTTCGGAAAAGAAAGTAGAAAATAATGAAGAAAAAGATAACTACACCCGCAAAGAATTTAGCTATCAGTCTTTTCAACGTAGTTTTGAACTGCCGAAAAATGTAGTTAATGAAGAGGAAATAAAGGCTAAATATGAAAGTGGTGTTTTGCATCTCACTATCCCTAAAAAGGAAGAAGCTAAAAAGAAAGCACCAAAAAAAATCGAAGTTCTCTAACCACCCATTAATTATAAGGGCCACTCCCAAAAATTCGAGTGGCCCTTATAGATTTCAACCTATACGATCTATCTCTGTCTTAGTAATTTCAACTACCTATTCGTATATTCCCATCCTCTTAGTTATAAATTGGTCATAACAAATTTATTTGTGTATGTCTTTTGTAAAAGACCCGTATATTTTTTATTTTGAGGTTTCCATGGGTAATAAAGTTACAGGTCCTTTGGACGATTTCTGTTTACCATTATTTACCCATTAAAGTGTGAATATTCATAGACGGTGGTATCTCTTTATTAATTCATAAGTTGAACAATTATGACAGATAACTTTCCATACAAGTTTTCTTTAAACTTTTCTAAAAATATAGGTTGCTCTAACATTTCGTCTGTCATCGTTTTCAAAATTTTTCGTAGCAGACACTGAGTTTATTCTCGGTTTTGAGCGAAGGAATAGTAAGCCGTAAAACGATGTCAAAGATAAGCGTTCTGCAATAACAGCAACGATTTTACTACAGTGTCTGTAATTGCAATTGATGTTTCTCCTCCCTTCCTATTTACCGTAAAGTGTATAGGTTCATCTTTCGAACGCTTATTCCCTATCGATATAAAAAAGAGATATTTGCATCAAAAAGTAAATTTGTTTAAAAGCTTCTATCAAAAATATGTGTTGACCGAAAATTTGAACTGCTCTATAAAGATGCGCTTAAAGGCACTGATATTATTCAACTCATAGAAAATCAGCATGGCTTTTTTGTACTCAACCGAATCTACTGTTCTGAAAGAAATCGGGCAGTACTGATGGGCAATTAAAAGCGCATTGCTGATAATCCGTGCGGTCCTTTTATTGCCATCATTGAAGGCTTGGATATAAGAAAGCAGCGCCAATACAAGAAGTGATTTTTCAAAGATATTTTCTTTCACATTGACCAGCATACACATATTTTCGAATGCTTCCCGTATCTGATGCTCGTTATCCAATGGCTTGTAATTAGTACCTGTTATGCCAACTCTTCTTTGGCGGATATTGCCATCTACATTCAGCTCTTTGGTCAATATACTATGAATATCCTCGATAGGCCGTACTGTCAATGGTACAACGTATTCTGGATGTGCAATAATGAAATTAATGGCTTCCTTGTGGTTCAAAAGCATAATGGCATCATCTTTGGGTTTGCCTTGCGCTGTTTCCTGTTCTTTTAACAGTCGCTCTGTTTCCAACAAAGAATACGTATTGCCTTCTATCTGCGAAGATTTCCAACTCAAGTCAATTGCCAATCGTTCCATTTCCTTCCCGTATGCTGTTGCAGAAAGACTAGCGATATTAGTTTTAAACTTTAACTGGAATGCTTCTAATTCCTGTTCTTCCCTCTTTGTAAATAAATGGGCATTGCGCAAGACTTCAGGAATCAGGGAGAAGTTAAAGTTGTTATTTATTATTCTTTCATCTTGCTCTTTACTGAAATACTGTTCCACGTCTATTTCTTCCAATAATTCATAGGCAGGACTTACCAAGTATTTCGTTCCTTTACCTTTCCCCTCAGTTATCACATGGTTGCTCTCCAGGAGTTTCGTCAACATGCGTTTAAGCGTGGAATAGCTATAGGAATGCTCAAGCCTGATGAAAATTTCGCCGGAGGATAAAGCCGAATTATTCTTTATAAAATCAAATAATTCTTTTTCCATGATTATTAAGCTCAATTATTTTGTAAAAATAGCTCAAAAAGTTTTAAAAAATGAGCTATATTTTATATTCAATTGATCCTAAAAAAATATGGATCATACAATGTGAAATTAAAGCTCAGATTGAAATAAAAAATGAGCTATATTATAGCGATAGATGAGCTTATGACTTGCTGCGTGTACCATTAAGGGGAGGTTTACGCCCAGAGCGACATAGCGAGTTATAAACAATTCGGTTTCCTGTACAAGATCAACTGCTTTGCGGCCTTAAATTATTGTAGGCAAATAAAAGAAGTGAAAATGTGATTTCATAGTCAAATAATCAGGTTTAACCTGATCAATTAACTATAAAACATAATTTCCAAAAAAGACTCCAACATTTTTGCCAAATATGCCATCTGTAATTTACGGAGATTGGTTACTAATATAGTTCTTAATGTAGGGAAGAAAGTTATCAAGTATGTCCAACCCCATTTAACTTAAGTTTGCATTTTTTATCATTCCAAACATCAATGTTGGTGTGATTGCTTGCAAATGTATCTATAAAACAATAAAGGTTCGCCAATGCGAACCTTTACAAATGATTGATAATCATCGTGCCCAGAACAGGAATCGAACCTGTCCTGAAACTCAATTACTTATAAACGAAAGTTGTCAATTATTTGTCGGGATTTTCAAATCATCCCTTTAATAAGTCGTTTTTATTTATTTCTCAACACTTATTACCGTTATCAACTCAAAGATAAATATTTTCTCCGAAATATTGCAATGGAAAAATAATTATTTGAACCTTTTTATCAACTAAAATCGGCTTCACTATTGGATCAATCACATGAAAATTCAGAAGACTCAAAAACCTTCTATACTATCATAAACGTCCTTTTGTTCCAGTTTCAACCATACTGATGCATTAGGAGCCATCACCTTTTTAGAAACTAATCAGCCCTTTGATGAGAGAGAGGCAATTATATAATCATAACTAATATTTTTTATCTTAACAAGATAAAGGCGGCCGAAAATATGTCTTTGTATGATTTTGAGTTGATATCAAAACAAAGCACGCGATTATATAAAATCAATAGTCCTCACAAACCCATAGAAGACTTATCAGACCATTTTGACTGGGTATCGGAAAGCACTCCTCATATAAGTAAATATCGCGTTGACTATCAAAAGTGTTAAACCAGTATGTTGCGAGAATTGGCTCTTTTTTAAAAGAAGTTGCCTTTCCCGCAATTATGTCGTGAGCCACCGTTTCGGCGGGAATTGGGGATCCCTTTTGTGTTTTGAATCTTTTAAAGACAAAGTCATTGCTAAACGCCTGCCATTTAACCTTTCCCGCCACCGAATAGACTGCTGCTATAGGATGCGTTCCATATGATATAAATTTGATTAGTGTTGAGGTTATGCTCGTTTGAAAATATGCAGCAAGGTTCTTTATAAGTGAAAAATCAAAGCTCCTCGTTCTTCTTGCTTCCTGAATGAACAGCGGCTGTGGCATTAATATTTCAGCAGCAAATTCATTGGCTTGTGTCTCAAAAGATGCGGATATATACCACTCCATAAATGCTGATTCATCACAGTTAAATACCGGTATGGTATTTTTATGTAGTAACAGATGCCCTAATTCGTGGGCGACCACAAACCGCTTCTTTGGGGGATATTTGATTTCAGAATTTATCGTGATAATAACTTTATTATCCTTGAAAATTATTCGCCCGTCGGCTCCAGACATTGGCTTCTCCTGATAAAAACTATCATAGAGATTTATGATCCCTTCTAAATCTAAATCAGTGGGACTTTGGATATATAGATCGGATATTATTTGTTGTGCGGTGAGAACAGGACGTGATTGCATTAATTTAAATACTATTTCTTTTTTTCTAGTTCATCGATTAGTGCTAATAATTCAATTTCCGACAGCATTTGTAACACATCGTCGTTTGAAAAGTCCTTCAAACTGTTAAATGTAAATGACGCACTGCTGCTATTTGTTTTGAGTAGACTGTACAATTTCTCCTGAGGATTCGGGAATTGAATTTTGTCTTTAAGCTGCTCCAGCAGTTCAGCAGCTCTCTGCAATAGCCCCGTTTTTGTTTCCTTGGCGACGTTCATACGCATCTGGGCTAACATCCGCCCAGCTATTGCTTTTGCCTTATTAGCAACAGCCTGCTCGTCCAAATTGCATTCTTTAAGTGTTTCTGACACTATCTCCGGCGAACTATTTAAATCATCAATAAAAGATGAAAAAAATATCTCACTATGTTTGTTTGATTTTTTCATCATATTTTAATTTAAAGAAGAGAGTATTTTTTCTGCTGCACGCTTAATTCTTTTTTTTGCGTTGGAAACTTCTGACTCAGAAATACCGAGATCAGCTGCAATATGCCTATTTGCATTACCATCAAGCACGGATAACAAGACAAGCTGACCTGTTTCGTCGTCTGCCAATGCCCGGTCTAACCTATCTATAAAAATCGCATTGTCGATCTCCTGTTCAAAGTGTAATCCGAAATTGATATGGGTGCCTGAATAATATTCAAATTTATCTTCGCCATCAGCGCTAAAATAATCCGCCTGATCTTGTTTCTCGGTTTTTACGGCATCGGCTTTCGAGTATAAATTTGAAATGATACTTCTACATACCGAGAACTGCATATATCTTAGAAAATCCGGATCTGTCTCAGGATTCCAGTTTCTTTTTCCTGTTAACACATCTGTTATTGCTTTATAGGCAATATCTTCTGCTTTATGCCCGCCCGGCAGGTTCCAGTCCTTAAATTTTCTACCTGTGCAATAATTCATATACTGTATTACGAACGCAGTCAGCTTTTTACCGACGTCGCCCCAGTCAAACATCGAAAACCGTTCCAATAATTCAGATCGTTCCATATCCTTATTACATTATTCTGTTTAGAAATTTTTTTTTGCCGTTACGGCAAAAAATAGCTGCACGCTAGAATAAATATACAAAAAATTAACATTTAGCAGCAATTAAATAAAAAACACCAAAACAGATAGAATATGTCAAATTCAGTTATAGCGAGACAACAGGGGGACGACTACCAGGCAAAGTATTTTTGGTATAAGGCATGTAAATTATACCAGCAGAATAGTACCGCTGTTAAAATTGCATGGGAGAAAAATGACAGTCCGGGTTTTGATGACGTGTCTATCTTCTATCAACCAGCGAAGTTGGATAGAACTACTGGGAAAGAGATACACAGCGAGTACTTTCAGGTGAAGTTTCATGTAGACCATGACCGCGGGTTTAGTTGTGCCGCTTTCATGGATCCGTCGTTCATAGGAAATACCACGGAATCATTACTTCAAAGATTACACAAAAACCTCAAATCTAACCCGGAAGAGTTTGACCGGTCCTTGTATCACATAGTGAATACATGGGGGGTTGATCACAGCGATGAAATTAAGAACCTTATAGACAATAATGGCGCTATCCGTCCTGAAAAACTATTTGACGGTGGTGGCTACCGCTCAAAAATGGGCAAAATCAGGACGCAATGGAAACAACACCTGGGCATTTCCACAGATGATGAGCTACAGGTATTGCTATCACCCTTGCGGATTAAACATAGTTCAAAAGGGATAGATGCTTTTACGGAAGATCTGAATTTTCGTCTTCAGGCCGTTGGCCTTCAGGCTATTAGTGAAACACAGCGCACTTCGGTTTATACCGACCTTATCCAGCAACTGCACGCAGAAAAGAGGGATATATTCACAAAAGAAGAACTGCTGGAGATACTGAAAAGGGAAAAGTTACTCTCACAGGAGGAAAAGCAGCCGGAAGACATTTATAAAATAGGCGTCAGAAGCTTTAAGAGGGGCACAGATACCATCGCTTTTGAGACAGATGACTACTTATGCCTGTTACACCACTTTATGGGTCGGTTTCCAATAAATGAACAGCTATGGGAGACAGATATATTGCCTTCCCTGGTTACCTTTTCTGAAAAGGTTATAGCTTTCGGGAAGCCGCTACATATTCATTTAGATACCCACCACTCCATTGCGCTTGCGCTAGGATATTGTCTTGATAGTAAAAGCGGAGTATCAACTAAGGTGATACAAAAAACAAGGGCTGGGCGGCTACTTTTTTATGCTGATCATACTAGTACGGAGTATCAGCAACGTCAAAGTGATAACAACTGGACGGTTAGTGAACAGATAATAAATGAAACCGGAAGTGATCTTGCCGTAGCTGTAAGCGTTACTCATGACATAGCGAATGACGTGATGGACTTCGTACAGAATAATGTACCGCATACTGGCAGGTTTATCAATGCTACTATAGCTGCCGGGCCATCGCCCATATCTATCAGAGATGGTAACCACATACTACTTGCAGTTTTAGAGTTAATGAAAACAATAAAAGCAACGCGGAATGCAGGAGAAAAAAAAGGCACAGTACACTTGTTCGTTGCTGCACCTAATGCCTTTGTATTTACCTTGGGCCAGCACATAAAATCGCTAGGTAAGATAATTCTTTACGAATACGATTTTGAGCAATACCGCACAGGTTCTTATAGCCAGGCAATTCAATTACCAATAAAATAAACAAATATAAAATGAAAGGAATAGACTCTTACTTCAGCGATTTCCTGTCGGAAATCAGATTAACATCTTCACAGAGAGAGGATTTGATTCGTGGCCATAAAACATTGAGAGAAAGGCTAAACGCAGACTATGATCTAAATGGTATCATTGTAACAACCTTCCTGCAAGGAAGCTACAGGCGTTCTACTGCAATCAGACCATTAGTAGGCAAACGTGCGGACGTCGATATAATTGTTGTTACCAACCTGGACAGGAACAAGGTAACACCGCAGGAGGCTATAGATAAATTCATACCATTTGTGAAGAAGCATTACGATGGTAAGTATCGAATACAAGGCAGGTCCATTGGCATCGAACTATCATACGTTGACCTTGATATCGTTGTCACTTCTGCACCATCTGAAATCGACGTCGAAGCACTTAAATCAAGAAGTGTTACCACTAATATGATGCTGGAGGATCTGACGTCAGGTTATAATGATTGGCGATTAATCAAGGGCTGGCACGAGCCGAACCTAAGTAAAGGTTTTGGAGCCCAAAATCTAAGTGAAGCACAACGTAAAGAAGCGGAATGGAAATTGGAGCCGCTCTATATACCGAATAGAGAAGCCGGGTTATGGGAACAAACACATCCATTAGAACAAATTAAATGGACACGCGATAAAAATAAAAACACCAATGGCCATTACGTTAATGTAGTCAAGGCGTTAAAATGGTGGCGAACACTAAGATTAACGGACATCAAACATCCTAAAGGATATCCGGTGGAGCATATGATCGGTGACTGCTGTCCTGATGGACTTAGCGGTATGGCTGAAGGAATTTGCAATACTCTGGAAAATATTGTTAGCAACTATAAATACCAGCGGAACAATGGAATGGTCCCGAGTCTTTATGACCGAGGCGTGCCTACCCATAATGTCTGGAAACGTATAAGCCAGGATGACTTCAACTCATTCTACGACAGCGTGTGTAAATATGCTAAAGTAGCACGGGAAGCCTTAGATGCTCCATCAATTAAAAAGCAGGTTGACAAATGGCGAGAGCTATTTGGCGATAAATTCCCAAACGCTCCAGACGAAGATGAAAGTGCCCGTACAGATAATAATAGCGGCGGCGGTTTTTCAAAGAGAACTGAAGTGACGACACCTTCCGGTGGCAGATTTGCATAATAAGATATTATGGAACTAAGTGAAGATTTAAGGTTAGCGCGGAGAAAATTAGCTACCCTGGAAGGTTATGAATTATTGGAGGATTTTTCGTGGGATGCGGTGTCTGATAAGTGGGTACTAAAGTTTAGGATTATGTGCGGCACTACGACTGTTTTTGTTCCCGAAATCACTGATTGGTATCTTATCGCATCTCCCGCATACCCTTTGGGTAAAATTGATATTTATCCTGCCGCTGAAAATGGGTTAGCTTATACTTTCCCCCATCAGAGTTATAATGATCTTCGCCCGAATGCAAAATGGCGGACAGGTAACATCTGTGTCAGTACCAGCGTTGGGTTGTGGGGCAAAAGGTACTTTAATAATGAGCCATATGATGCTGAAAGCCGGCTCTGCTGGCATATTTTAAGGTGCAAAGACTGGATAGCAGCGGCGGCCAACGGTTCTTTGGTGGTTAATGGTGATCCATTCGAGATGCCATCATTTAAAAAGGAGAGCGGTCAAATGTTCGTTTTTAACGAAGATGAGGATACTTTTACCCGCTGGAGTGAATATAAGGCCAGCTACGGAACGTTTACTGCCAAAGAGGTTTTCGCTAATTGGCCGGTATATCCTATTCTCAACTTTAAGTCCCACGCTAAGGAGGTTCAGTATAAATGGGGCAACCGGATAAACCAATCAAGGGCACCTGAAGTTACTAATCTTTGGGTGATGTTGGATAAGTTGCCGGTTTTGCCGCCATGGCAGGTGCCGTCTACATGGGGACAGCTATTCAGCGTGGTAAAGGAACAAGGAATAGATTTGAAAGGTATCCTGAAAAAGGACCTGTTTAAAGCAGGTAAAAACTCTTACAAATTCTTACTAGTTGGATTCCCAATACCACGAAATGTTGGCGAAGACAATTGCCGGATTTTCTGGTTGTCGATTTCGTTACCGAGTGCACCGTCGCTTTCAGGGTTCAGGCGCGGATCAGAGGCGTTGCAATCTGCCCAGTTCAAGATTATGTTTAAAGATGAAGCCGTTGTGAAATGGGCTAATACGGAGAACTGGAATAAAGCTGAAATTACATCAAGGGGGAAAATGAATACATCTATAAATAATCTAAGATTTGTAATCATTGGTGCAGGTGCAATAGGGTCAAACCTTTCAGAATTGCTATTAAGATTGGGGTGTGATAATCTTACTATACTGGATAGAGACCTGCTCAATATTGGCAATCTTTCAAGACACACCTTAACTATGGATAAAGTTCATTCCTGTAAGGTTGTCAGTCTTGCTGAAAGACTGAATTCGATCTTCCCCAGCGCAAACGTAAAACCGATTAGTAAGGACCTAGACCATCATTTTAACAGTAATGCGCTTATGACCCTCGTGCAGGATACCGATATATTCATAGACGCCACCGGTGACGATACATTAATCAATTTTATCGGCGGATTACTCTCGGGAACGAAGGCGAAATTCATTTCGGTTTCCACAGGATTCGCAGCGAAACGGCTTTTTTGCTTTATGGCAGATACGGAGCAATGTTCACTGGAAAAAGAATTTACACAGGCGCTTGCACCATGGCTTAAAAAGGACGAAATAGAAAACCCCGATCCTCAATTCCCACGAGAAGGCATTGGTTGCTGGCATCCTATATTTCCAGCTAGAATTGATGATATTTGGTTGTTGCTGGCAACTGCCGTTAAAAGGATCGAAAAATTTCTGGAAGCAAGTACGGTCCGCGAATTTGTGGTTATTGAGCAGGAGAAAGATGAAGAAGGATATATTATGAGCGTTAAAATAATTGAAGATTAAGAACGGCGTATGAATTTCATTTCACAGGACAAACAATTTGTCGTCACCATCTCACAGGAGTGCATTGACAGTATTGTCGAGCACATAAAAAAGGCAGCTGTTTATGAAACGGGAGGAATACTGATTGGGG
Source organism: Arachidicoccus sp. (assembly GCF_050436765.1). Lineage (NCBI taxonomy): Bacteria > Pseudomonadati > Bacteroidota > Chitinophagia > Chitinophagales > Chitinophagaceae > Arachidicoccus > Arachidicoccus sp. The sequence continues at coordinate 58,593 of NZ_JBNQGD010000066.1, forward strand.
CCTATTCCGATGATTTGGGCACCGCTGCCATATCTCAAATAACGGGGCCTACTATTGATTCCAAAGGCGGTTTTACCTGGTTTAATCGCGGGATAAAGGGTTTAAAGGAATTATTAAAGCGTTACTGGGATGTCAAACTGTATTACTTGGGTGAATGGCACTTTCATCCGAACGCTAAACCAATACCGAGTAATCAGGATAAGAAGCAAATGCGTGAAATTGCCCGTTCTAACCAATACAGGTGTCCTGAGCCCATAATGATTATTGTGGGTGGCAACTGGCAGTGTTACGAAATTTCTGTCTTTATACAGACCCTTACCGGGGAATCTTACGAGTTAAAGGCAGTTGATTTGAACATAGGTGAAATGTAAAAGTATTTTAATCATTGACGAGTAATCAACAAATAAGTTATGGTGAGCAAAGCGGTAAAATATGGATTGAATGGCGTTCTGATTACCGGAATCGGTAACTTCATCATAAATGTCATCAGATAATATCAATGATTTCCTAAAATGTATATATATTTGGTTAAGACTGATTTGTATTACACCAATCAATAAACTACAAATTCAAAAGTGAATCAGGAACCAAGCTTAAGGCTTAACCAAAAACGAATGGATAAAACTTTAGATGATATTCTAAATTATCTAAAGTCAACAATTTTTATCGAAGATCAAAATTACATTCAATACATAAATGCTGTTGATATATTCTGTGAATGCTATGGCGAGGATGGGGCAACACTCCACAATGATACTGAACCAACGCTTTGTTTGGACCA
>NZ_JBNQGD010000067.1:0-10733 GCF_050436765.1 Arachidicoccus sp.
CGTATAATCAGCGTTTCAGAGGTTTTTTTTCAATTTGCTGTCAAACTCAAGAGATGCCTGAGGCATCTTCTGCCATTTTTCCTGATATTGAAATAAAGGCCTCCAGAGCTGCTTATGCAGGGTCGATTTCTTTTGTAGATGAACAGATAGGGAGGGTGATAGCAGAATTGAAAAAGACGGGACAATATGAAAATACGTTTATTCTTTTTTGTTCCGATCATGGGGAGATGTTAGGGGATCAACATATGTGGCGGAAATGTAGGCCTTATCAGCCTTCTGCGAATATACCTTTAGTTGTGCGGTGGCCTTCAAAATTCGGTAACTTTAACTACAAAAGGGGGCAAACGAGAAATGAATTGGTAGAATTAAGAGATATATTTCCCACATTTGCAGATGTATGTAATTTTACAATTCCATCCAAAATTGACGGAGAAAGCATTTTGAAAATATTGAACGGAACCGCTGAATGGAGAACGACTTTATGTTCTGAACATAGTTTGGCGTACGAACCGGACAATGCTTGGATTGCCATCAGGGACAAACGATATAAATATATTTTTTTTACATTAACTGGTGCCGAACAGCTTTTCGATTTACAGCAAGATCCATACGAACTGAATAATATAGTGGCTACAGCATCCGTAAGTGCTGTTTACAAGAGTCTTTATGACGCACTTGCTTATGAGCTATCTGTCAGAGGAGAAGTGTGGGTAAAAGATGGTAAACTTCAGGTTCAAAAAAAATCTGTTTTAATGGGAGAAAATTTCCCCCATTATAAAGTTGATCAATCTTTTTAAGGGTGTATTCTTTATAAGTTTTGTGCTGATATCCCATCGACATTAACAGATATTAGGTGGTAATCATTTTTGTTGTATTCATTAGGTTATATACCTTTCATTTCTTTAAAGAGACGGCTGAAAGCTTATTTTCTGATTAATCATCATCTTAAAATAAAATGATGTAAGATTTTTTATAAAATTATTTTATAGGCTATAATAACAAGCTTTAAAGGCATCGAGCAGCAATTGAAAATTAAATCCGTTTGGTGATTTTTGGATAAAGCTTCTTTTTATTTTTTTGAGTGGGAAAGACGAGTTACTTTCCAGCCTAAATTAAAAATAATCTAAAGGGCGATTTAAGGGGCAGCCCTACTAAAGATTTTTACATATTTTATGAAGATGAAGAAGCAAATTTTACTGTACTTTTTGTTATTGCTATTTTGCGGGGTTGCTATCAGTTCCTTCGCGCAGAAGAAGCGCTACATTCCTGATAAGGAAGGTTATACAAAACCAATGCCGACGAAGCGCATTAGTTATGATGGAGATTGTATGAACATAGATGGTAAGGATGTTTTTATATACAGTGCAGCTTTTCATTATTTCCGAGTACCCAAACCATTATGGCGAGATCGTTTTGCAAAAATTAAAGCGGCAGGATTCAATACGGTGGAAACTTATATTCCATGGAATATACATGAATTGAATATGCCTAAAAGTTTGCAAGACCAATCTCAATTTAATTTTACGGACTTAAAAGATTTCCTGAAAATGGCTTCGGATGAGTTTGGCCTATATGTGATTGTTCGTCCTGGGCCCTTTATTTGTGCCGAATGGGCCGGAGGCGGATATCCACGCTGGTTGGCAAAATATAAACCTGCTAAGTATCCTGATGAATTTTGGTTAAGAGGAGATGATTCCATTTATCTGCAATGGAGTAAACATTGGTTTAATGCAGTAGATAAGGTTTTGGTTCCTTATCAAATTACCAGCAGACCCATTGGCAGTAAAGGCGTTATAATGGAGCAGATAGAGAATGAGTATGATGCCCAGGAAGCAAAGAATAAAGTAGCAGCTTTAAAAACATTTTATGAAACTGTAAAAAATGACGGAATAGATATTCCCGTATTTACTTGTCTGACCAGGGAATGCAGAGGCAGCAAAGACAACGAGCTTAAAAATGTTTTTGATGCGGAAAATCTGTATGTCGGCTTGAGAGAAGCGCCAGGATGTGCACAACGAATAGCAGACTTAAAAATACAACAACCGAATGCTCCGGCCTTTGTTACTGAACTACAAGGTGGTTGGTTTTCCACGACGAATGGTCGTCTAAGCGAAGATAACTATTCTGATTACCGCCATTATCAGGCAATTACATTAATGTCCATTTTGGGTGGTGCGACGGGATTAAATACCTATATGTTTGTTGGTGGAACCAATTTCGCTGGTTGGGGTGCAAGAGGACAAACGACGACTTACGACTACAACGCACCTATTCATGAAAACGGGAGCCTTAGTAAGAAATACGAGGTTGCTAAAAACATAGGCTCTTTCATCCGGCATTATGAAGCAAAGCTAATACATGCCAAAGGTGGGCCCTGCAAAATAATCAACGGCGCAAAATCTTTATATGGTGGAGTAAGAGTTGCGTCAGATGGGACGAAGTTTGTTTTTTTGCACAACACAGACCCCGAGCACGACATTTCTGGAAACATCATCTTGACAAGCGGTACTCCATCTTCAGCAGGCGATTCAATTTATAATATTGATCAGAACGGACAAAAGGTACTTGTCAAAATGGGTGCATTGAATAGTGATGCCTATTTATTTAAGCCAATTCAGCTTTCTTATCAGTTAAGTGGATTGGGATCAAAGGTATTGGTGATTCCATCTAATAAAAGTGCTACAGATGGCAAATGGTGGTTTGGTGATAAAATTGAACAACCAATAAATAACGTTGACTCGGTTTGTATCCGTTTTTCCACCGTTCAAAAACGAAATGAAGATTTTAAGGTCAAATGGAAGACGAATACAAAATCCTTACCTGAGATGGGGGTAAATGATTGCAGATATGTTTTATATCGCTTCGTCATTTCTTTGGGGACAAATGAAATAAAAAAGTTCACCCGGCTATTGTTTAATACCTATTCCAGGGATATTATCGATGTACAGATAAATGGGAAGATCCTGCCAAGATTGTCGCCAACGGAGCAATATGCTGCGGAGGCCACGCGCAATTATAGCATGTCTTTTACACCAATAAAAGATAACGATTTTGATAATGCTTTTGATGTTACTGGATTTTTGAAGAAAGGGAAAAATGAAATTATTGTTTTGTATGAAAATATAGGTCATGAACATGGTTATGTCCCAATGGAGGAACTCTGCGGAATTAAATTGGCCGGATTCAGTGATAACTCAAGTGAAATACAAAAAAAGCTTAATTGGCAGGTAAGCACGGACGTTTCGGGAGTGGAGAATAAATGGATGAATCAGCGCGGCAATAACAAAGGTTGGGCAAAGATTCAGCTTGACACGATTATGAATATATCGAGAAAAGGGAACGGCATTCAACCCAAAAGTCCGCATAATGCACTTATGACTTGGTACAGAGCTGAATTTAAAATTCCAACACCCATCGGTAACCAAAAAGCATTATGGCGTTTATTGATGAATGCTTCCGGCAATGGGTATATTTATTTGAACGGGCATAATCTTGGTCGTCACTGGGAGATAGGCCCCCAACGGGAATATTATTTACCGGAATGCTGGTTGAATATTGGAAACGGCAAAAAGAATTTTATCGCTATTGGGCTTTGTCAAACAGTGAATGGCGGTGAAATAAAAGCAATGGAAGTGACAACCTACTAATGTCCATAGAATTAGTGCAAAATGGCGGTGTAAGCCTTGTTAGCATAAGTATGGAACATAGTGGTATTCGGTTACTTTTTTAGTATGGGTAATTGCAATGAAATCTTAGTTTCCAATTTTAAACGTAATAAATTAACCTGCCATGTATCTTATTGGGTGGACTTTACTGTATTTTATGAAAAAAATTATAAACTAACGAGTGTTTGCAATGTTTCTTTTATTAATTTTGCATCCATTCAATCAAACAGATTTATAGAATGATGCGAAAAAGTTGGTGGAAAGTTTTGGCCTTTCTTATTTTATTATACGTTGGGTCAGTTGGTTTTCTGGTAAAAATACCACTATTAGACGACCGTCTGCAACAGTCTATTCGCAATTTGTTTTTCCATGTGCCTATGTGGATTGCCATGATGGTATTATTGAGCGTTTCTGTTTTTTATGCTATCAAATATCTCCGTACACAAGATCCCATTGATGATATTTATTCTTTAGAATTTGCCCGTACGGGTCTATACTTTAGTATTCTGGGATTACTTACTGGAATGATATGGGCTAAATACCAATGGGGCGCGGCTTGGAGTGGAGATCCAAAACAAAACGGTACAGCGATGGCTATACTTATTTATTGTGCTTATTTTGTTTTACGTGGATCAATGAACGACATCGATAAACGTGCAAAGATCGGTGCCGTATATAATATTTTTGCTTTCTGCATGCTTTTTCCAACTTTATGGATTATGCCAAGACTTACAGAAAGTCTGCATCCTGGCGGACTAGGGAGTCAAGGCAATCCCGGCCTCAATCCCGATGACACATCTGCAAGTCTTAAGATCGTAATGTATCCTGCTTTTGTCGGTTGGACGCTTTTGAGTATTTGGATCGCGACATTGCGTGTACGCTACAAGCTACTGGCAGAAAAAAAATCGGAAAAACAGAATTTTATTTGATAAAAATTACGACAAATCCTTTCTTCAATGAATATTTTTAAAAAGCTTTCTTTGTTAATTACTTTGTGTTTGTTGGGTACTTTTATCTTTGCTCAAGATAATACAGTAATCAATACTGCTCCTAAAGACTTTATGGAAAGTAACGGTAAGATATATGTAGTAGTAGCCGTGGTACTGGTTATTATTATCGGATTGTTTTTTTATTTATTCAACATCGACCGTAAGCTTTCTCGCCTGGAAAAAGGGGAGAAAAAATAATCCTGCTACCCCTACATTTACTACATCATTAGTAACTTATAATCTCGTATAAAAATGTCAAAAAATAAACAAACGTTCGTAATTATACGAACAAGGGTTCCTTAGAAACCGTATCTTGAATTTTTAATTTAAGAATGTGTAACTTCATAATACAAAGTGATAACCCAATAATAACTATAAATATCTAAAAATGTCAGAGCAAATTAGTTTCTTTGAAAACGTAAATAGAAGTTTCGATAAAGCAAGTAAGTTTACCAAATGGCCGCAAGGTTTGTTAGAACAAATTAAGGCCGCTAATTCGGTACTCAGAATGAGATTCCCACTCAAACGCGATGATGGCTCATTGGAAGTAATAGAGGCCTACCGCGTACAACATTCTCACCACAAGGCGCCTTGTAAAGGTGGTATCCGGTTTAGCGAGAATGTGAACCAAGACGAGGTGATGGCACTTGCCGCGTTGATGACTTATAAATGTGCTATTGTCAATGTGCCTTTTGCGGGCGGCAAAGGGGGTATTAAAATCAATCCTAAAAACTATAGCGAGTTTGAGCTACAAAAAATTACGCGCCGCTACACTTCGGAATTAATTAAGAAAAATTTTATAGGACCCGGTATCGATGTTCCGGCTCCCGACTACGGGACGGGTGCACGCGAAATGTCGTGGATATTGGATACCTATATGTCTATGAATCCCGGAATGATCGATGCTATGGGGTGTGTAACGGGTAAACCGGTTTCACAGGGAGGTGTTCGTGGTCGTACGGAGGCCACAGGCCTAGGTGTCTTTTATGGTGTACGCGAAGTTTGCAACACCCACAAGTTAATGGACAAAATAGGCCTTGCCTTAGGCATAGAAGGAAAGCGTGTCATTGTGCAAGGCTTGGGTAATGTAGGTTTCCACACAGCTAAATTCTTTCGGGCTTATGGCGCCAAAGTGATTGGCATGGCTGAATTTGAAGGTGCTATTTATAACGAGGATGGCCTGAATGAAGAAGAGGTTGCTAAACATAGAAAAGCGACCGGTTCGATTCTTAATTTTCCCGGGGCCACCAATTTTGCAAAAAGCAGTGATGCTTTGGAAGCAGATTGCGATATATTGATTCCCGCCGCTTTAGAAAGTGTTATTAATGGAGAAAATGCGGCTCGTATAAAAGCAAAAATAATAGGGGAAGCGGCAAATGGTCCGGTAACGCCTGATGCAGATGTTATTTTAAATGCAAAAGGTGTAGTCATTATTCCGGATATGTATTTGAATGCAGGTGGTGTAACGGTTTCTTATTTTGAATGGCTCAAGAACCTTAGCCACGTGCGTTACGGCCGAATGGAAAAACGCTTTACCGAAAACATGAATAAACAAATCCTTGGGCAGATAGAGGACCTTACCGGCAAAAAAGTGAATTCAACGGAGCGTACTTTTATTGAACACGGAGCTGATGAAATAGACTTGGTTTACAGTGGATTAGAAGAAACAATGATAAGCGCTACACGTGAAATAATGGAAGTTTGGAATTCTCATCCTGACATTCCGGATATGCGAACTGCGGCTTATATTGTTGCCATCGATAAAGTGGGTACTTCCTATGATGAACTCGGTATTTTCCCATAAAGATGTTTTTATACAATGTGCCGTAAAACCCATTCATCGCTGGCGTGGATGGGTTTTACGGCACAAAATATTTAGACATTAAAAAAAAGTGTATTTTTTTTTGTCAGTATAAGACTTAAAAACCTTGTAAGGGACTTGCAAGTACACGTATGGAGTAACTGTAAGACTTCAAATTCTTCGGAGTAGTAAGCGAGTTGCAGTGAAGTACTAAGCCGAACAATCTTTAGTTGTTTGGTAGTTCACTTTGGTAAATTAAGTCCTCTATGAATGTACATTCAAGGCTAAAATCAGGTAAAACGGTTGTAAATTAAAGCTTTACAGCCGTTTTTAGTTTCTTTTTTGACAGAAAGAAAAATCGATAAAGAGTGAGATTCGGCGAAAGTAAGGTTGCTAAAACGTTACTTTAAAAACTTGGAAACAAACCCCTGATGGCAAGATTTTAAAAAGTGATGTAACAATTGCAAGAAATTATTTGAACGTAGAAAAGCTTTAGAAAGGATAGTCACTTCTTATTTAGACTTAGCAGAAAATAGAGCAAGAAACAGACAGGTAATGAATATGAAGGATTGGGATAACCTTTTAGTTCAATTTTTGGAATTGGCAGATTATCCAATTTTAAAAGACAATGGCAAAATATCAATGTTGGAAGCAAAGCTAAAAGCCGAAAGTGAGTATGATAAATTCCGTGTGATTCAAGACCAAAATTATGTTTCCGATTTTGATAAGGAAATGAGAAAATTAATAGACAAGAAAAAGAAATAGCCAATGCCAAATTTAGGACACGTAACATACGATCAAACAGGAAAAAGTAAATCGACTAATGAATTGGGTATGCGAGCGAGAAATACAGGAAAAATGTTGAAAAGCTAAGCAATAAGCACCGTTACCAAATCCTTACCCGACTTTTGATAATCTTTGTAAAAGCTTAGTATTCAAACGATACATCTTTTTCCTAAACACTTTAGAATAAAAAATCTTGGACGCTTTTTTGCAACCGGGATTTTTTGTTTCGCAAAGTATCTTAATCATCAAATCATCCATTATCTTCGCAGCTATGACAATAGAACAATTAAAAGATATAAGAGACCGCGTACTTGTCTTGAGGAGGTTTCTTTGACGTCGATAATCGACAAGCTAAAGTAGAAGAAAACCGAAAACACTCCGTATCTGCGGGTTTTTGGGACAATAATGAGCGTGCTACTCAAATAATGAAAGATATCCAGGCTAATGAATATTGGCTAAAACTATATGAAGACGTTTCGTCCGGTGTAGAAGATTTTGCCATATTATTTGAGTTCTGGAAAGCCGGCGATGCTACGGAGGAGGAAACGCTGGCTGCCTATAATTCAGCCGTTGAAAAGTTAGATGAAGCGGAATTTAAAAGTACGCTCAATCAGCCGGAAGACGAAATGCCTGCGGTGATGCAAATCACACCTGGCGCAGGTGGTACGGAAAGTCAAGACTGGGCGGAAATGCTACTGCGCATGTATAGAATGTACGGTGAAAAGCAGGGCTGGAAAGTTACTGAATTAGATTACCAAGAAGGAGAGGGAGCCGGTATTAAATCGGCGACATTGCAATTTGATGGTAGTTTTGCATTTGGTTTTCTGAAGGCGGAGAGCGGTGTGCATCGTCTGGTGCGCGTATCCCCCTTTGACAGTAATGGACGAAGACATACTTCTTTCACCAGCGTGAATGTTTATCCGCTTATTGATGACACAATAGAGATTGAAATCAATCCTGCAGATGTAAAAATGGAAACTTCCAGAAGTGGGGGTGCGGGCGGACAAAACGTAAATAAGGTAGAAACTAAGGTACAGCTTACACATATTCCTACTGGCATTGTAGTCGTTTGCCAACAAGATAGAAGTCAGTTAGGCAACAGAGAAATCGCCATGAAAATGCTTAAAAGCCGCTTGTATGACTTGGAATTGCAAAAGCGGAACGCGATAAAAGACGAAGAAAATAAGAGTAAGAAAAAGATTGAGTGGGGAAGTCAGATTCGCAGTTATGTTTTGGATGACAGACGTGTAAAAGATCATCGTACCAACTACCAAACCTTTAATCCGGAGGCTGTGCTCAATGGCGATATCCACGAATTTATCAAGGCTTTTTTAATGTTGAAAGAAGAAGATTAATAAGATGGATGAGTGACGGAAGGATTGGCACAATTGACCGCTCTTATTTAAAATGATCTAGTAAATGAACCTGATATCATCTTTCCAAACCCAATTACAGCAGGACTTTCCGTATGTTTCAAAAAAACATACTAAATTGCTGCTGGCTGTAAGTGGGGGTGTAGATAGTGTTGTATTGGTTGATTTATTTGCGCGGCTGGGATTTAATTTTGTCATTGCGCATTGCAATTTTCATTTAAGAGGAGAGGAGAGCAACCGGGATGAAATTTTTGTAAAAACTATTGCCGAGATATATCAGAAAGAAATTTTTATCCAGCATTTTGAGACAGAGAAAATGGCGGAAATAGGGAAAACCTCTATTGAGGAAACAGCCCGTAATCTTCGCTACAATTGGTTCGTAGAGTTGTTGCATAAGGAAGATATTTTTCCACTTCCCGGCGGCGATGTACAGGCAAAAGAGGAATTTATTCAAAACAAATTTATTGTAACCGCTCATCACGCAAATGACACAATAGAAACTTTGCTGATGAATTTCTTTCGTGGTACCGGTATTGGTGGTTTACACGGCATTCCTTCACGCAACAAAGATATTATTCGCCCCTTGTTATTTGCTAAGAGAGAAGAGATTGTTGCTTATGCCAAAGCGCATCATTTGAATTGGGTGGAAGATAGTTCCAATCAATCGGAGCTATATACACGTAACTTTTTCAGATTGAACTTTTTACCTGCTGTTCAGCAATATTTTCCTCGGGTAGAAGATAATTTATTGAATAATATTGACCGTTTCAAGGAAGCGGAGATCTTGTACAAACAAGCAGTTGATCGCAGTAAGAAAAAATTGTTGCAGCAAAAAGGAAAGGAGTTTTTAATACCTGTTTTATTGCTAAAAAAAATACCTGCTCAGCAAACTTTGCTTTGGGAAATAGCAAAAAGTTTTTCTTTTTCGCAGGCGCAAATTCCGGAAATTATAAAATTGCTGGAGGCTACTTCGGGTGCGCATATCGATTCCGGGACACATCGGATTTTTAAAAATAGAAATCATTTGGTCATTACGCCATTGGCAGAAGCATTGTCCCAACAAGTGCTGATAAATAAAGAGGATAAAAATATTCATTTTGAAGATGGTCGTATTCAATTTTCTTTTCTGGAAAAGAATCTGTCCATCGACAAAGATTCCGGTATTGCTATGCTTGACGCCGATACTGTTAAGTTCCCGCTGTTATTGAGGAAATGGAAAACGGGTGATTATTTTTACCCTTTAGGGATGAAAAAGAAAAAGAAATTATCTCGTTTTTTCATTGATCAAAAGCTTTCTCTTTCTCAAAAGGAACATATCTGGGTACTTGAATCAGATAAGAAAATTGTTTGGATTGTGGGTCTGCGTATTGATGATCGGTTTAAGATATTACCTTCTTCTAAAAATATTTTAAGAATAGCGTTTAAATAGTGCCTTTTCTTCGCTTTTGCCCGGTAGTCGGATGCGACACTTTAAGGAGGCTCAAAATCTTATCCACTCTCCCCGTTATTATAATTTTCTAAAGCCACAAAAGGTGAAATGTTGTAGGGTCCCAAATGGTGTTAGATGATTTAGACTGACGCAGTTTATCTTCTTAAAATATTTATTCCATTTTTCACTAAGGGTATCTGCTGAATATTGTTTGATAGCAATGCCACTACATTTTTGAGGACCTTGTTCAGAAAATGTGCCCATTACTAAAAAGCCATTTTGGTGAATACTTTGGTTGGCTATTTCTATATAAGCGCTAATTTCTTTTTCGCCGGTCAAGAAGTGAAAAGTCGCCCTGTCGTGCCAAAAGTCGTATTGTTCGGTTGGTTTAAAAGAAGTGATATCCGCCACTATCCATTTTACTTTTTTGGCGTCGTCTGCAAGTCTCTTTTTCACTCGCGTGATGGCGGCTTCTGAGATATCCAAAGCGGTAATATCCTCATAGCCTAAGGCTAACAATTCGTCCACCAGGTAACTATCCCCCGCACCGATGTCAATGATTTTTGCATTTGTCGGTACATTATTTTGCCGCAGAAAACTTAAAGAAGTTTCGGGCCTGGCCTGAAACCAACTGTGTTCATTAGCTTCTTTAGTCAGATAGATTTGCTCCCAATGCTTTTTTCGATCAAA
>NZ_JBNQGD010000068.1:0-2529 GCF_050436765.1 Arachidicoccus sp.
CTATGGTGATGATGACTGGTGCAGTGATCATCTTCCAAAAAAAATAGGGAATGAAAAAATTTATAACGAATTCATCAAACGTTCACAGAATTATAAAAATGTTTATGATGCATCCATTGGTTATATGCGCCCCAAAAATAATGCGGGCGTATTTAGAAAAAATTTCGATCCATTAGAAACATCTGGCGAAGGTTTTATTGAAGGAAATGCTTGGAATTATTCATTGTACGTCCCGCAGGATCCAACCGGCATGATCCAAATGGAAGGTGGCGATAAAGCATTTATCGAAAGATTAGATAAATTATTTACAACCTATTTACCCGATAAATACTTTGCTCATACCGAAGATATTACCCGCGATGGATTAATTGGGAATTACGTGCATGGCAACGAACCATCGCATCATATTGCCTATTTATACAATTGGACAAGTCAACCATGGAAAACACAAAGTACCGTACGCATGATTTTGAAATCACAATACCACAACGGTGCCGACGGTTTGGGCGGAAACGATGACACAGGACAGATGAGCGCTTGGTATATCTTTAGTGCACTTGGCTTCTATCCGGTAACACCCGGCTCGGACAAATATGCTCTAGGAAGTCCTCTAATAAAAAGTGCAGACTTACATCTGGAAAATGGGAAACACTTCGTCATTGAAACAAAGAATCAGGCGCAGAAGAATGTATATGTTTCAAGAGTAGAATTGAATGGAAAAATATTATCGCAGCCATTCATTAAACAAAGTGATATTACCAAAGGCGGAAAATTAGTCTTTTGGATGTCAGATAAATATTAAGCTCATTATGACTTATTAAAAATTTACAGCCAGACCCTAACCCAAGATTTTTAGCTTAGATAAATAATATATTTTAAAGGGGAAATGAATATCATGTATTAAAATTCATTAGCTTTATTTACAATATTTACTTATTAAATTTTAATACATGAAAAAGTATTTAGCAGAATTTATTGGAACAATGTGGCTGGTCTTGGGTGGATGCGGCGCAGCGGTATTATCCGCGACGTTTCCAAACCTGGGCATTGGTTTCATAGGTGTTGCATTTGCATTTGGTCTAACTGTCTTGACTGGAATTTATGCTTTTGGACATATTTCCGGTGGCCATTTTAACCCGGCTGTTTCTTTTGGCTTATGGATTGGCGGGCGTTTCGATGGCAAAGATTTAGTACCTTATATCGTTGCTCAAATTTTGGGCGGGATAGTGGGAGCAGGTATTTTGTATTTAATTGCAACAGGGAAACCTGGGTTTGAATTAGGTAGCTTCGCCTCTAATGGTTACGGTGAGCATTCGCCCGGAGGTTATTCGTTATTGGCATGTTTTGTTTGTGAAATTACGATGACTTTTATGTTTGTGATGATTATTCTTGGAGCCACACATAAAAATACACCTAAAGGTTTTGCGGGTATTGCTATAGGTCTGGGTTTAACGCTTATACATCTAATCAGTATTCCTGTGACCAATACATCAGTAAACCCTGCAAGAAGCATAGCTCCGGCATTATTTGCTGGTGGTTGGGCGATAAGCCAACTATGGTTTTTTTGTATCGCTCCAATTATAGGGGCTACGATTGCCGGCTTGGTTTATAAATATCTTGCACCCAATAAAGATTAGAGGGCAATTTTAGCTAGCAAAAAGGCGCAACATTTAAAAATGCTGCGCCTTTATTAGCTCATTGTATCTATTTATTAAGGCGCTACCAAACGGAAACCATTCCCATGAATATTTACAATTTCTATTTGATCATCTTCTTTCAGATATTTACGCAATTTAGCGATATATACATCCATACTACGGCCGTTGAAATAAGTATCACTACCCCAAATCTTCTTCAAGGCTTTTTCGCGTGGCAATAAATCATTTTTGTGCTCAGCCAACATTTTCAATAATTCGTTTTCTTTTGGAGAAAGAGTGAAAGTTTCTTCACCTCGGATTAATTGACGTAAGCGCGGATTAAAATGAAAACCACCCAAATCAAATTCAACGTATTCGTTTTCTTTATTGATTTCTTCGTTGCGTTTTAAAATAGCTTTTATTTTCAACAATAATACTTCGCTATCAAAGGGCTTGGTGATATAATCATCAGCACCCAATTTATATCCTTGAATGATGTCTTCCTTCATTGTTTTGGCACTTAGGAAAAATAAAGGCACTTCAGGATTAATATCTCTAATCTCTTCGGCAAGAGTAAAGCCATCCATATGTGGCATCATTACATCAAGCAAGCAAATATCAGCGCCTTCCCTTTGAAAAGCAGCCAATCCTAAGCGACCGTCACGTTCCAGAACTACATCATAGTCATTCAACTCCAAATAGTTTTTCAAAACCATTCCTAGATTTTGATCATCTTCACAAAGAAGAATTTTGTATTTTTTGTTATCCATAAACGTCTAAATTTTTATTTATGAAATATAAAGGTACGAGTTGAATTATAAATGATATGCTAATGTTTAATAATTCGTTTTTTACTGGCTGTTAAAGATTTACTACGCCCAGAGGTTTTCAG
>NZ_JBNQGD010000069.1:0-6331 GCF_050436765.1 Arachidicoccus sp.
AAATAGATAACAGCTGCTTTTGAAGCGCCATAAAGCGTAAAATTCGCATATGCCCGATGTGCAGCATTTGACCCGATAAGAATAATAGAACCACCATCATTCATATAAGGCAGTGCTTTCTGCACAGTGAAGTATACACTTTTCAGGTTCAAGGCCATTAGCTTATCATAGTCGGTCTCGTCAATAGTTGCCACAGTTCCTAGAGCTCCACCACCCGCATTGGCAACGATCACGTCTATTTTACCAAATTTTTCAGCTGTTTCTTTAAAAACTCTTTCCAGGTCGGCAGCGTTGATTACATCCGCATTTATAGCTATAAAATCATTTCCAAGTTGAGCAACAGAACTGGCTAATGTTCCCTGATTTCTGCCGACAATTGCTCCCTTAGCACCTTCATTTTTAAATGCTTGGGCAATGCCTAACCCAATGCCACTATTGCCACCTGTAATAACTGCTACTTTGTTTTTTAATTTACCCATCGTCTTCTATTTTTTGTATTTGTTTCACAAAGGTACTTTCATTAGTTCCTAAAATATACTATCTTTGTTCTTTCTAGTACCCTTTGGGGAACTACTTTATAAAACATAAAAGCAGTGAAATGAGAGATGATAATTTTTGTAACTCAAATTGCCCATTTACAAGGGCAATAGGTACAATCGGCAACAAATGGAAACCAATAATTCTTAATGTTATAAAAGACAGGACTATTAGGTTTGGTCAGTTGGATGCTATTATTCCGATAATAACCCGAAAAGTATTAACAGAACAACTTAAAGAGTTGGAAGAAGATGGAATTATTCGTAGAGTAGCGTACAAAGAATTGCCGCCCAGGGTAGAATACTCACTAACAGAAAAAGGATTGGCATTTTTACCAATCCTTGAACAAATAAAAGAATGGAATTTGAAATTTGAGATAGTTTCAATACCAAACGAAACCGTTTATATTTAATATTAAAGGTGAACTACCACACCCAACATCCTCTTTATCAAGCGAAATTATAAACTTGTATGATTTGTGTATTAACTTCACTCTACTATTAAATATTCTACTATTTTGTAATGATAATTTAGATTTTGAAATTGAAGTAATGGAAACAGATAATGACCAGGTTCATTTCCTTATTCGCTACACCCCCTCGTTTATCTATTGCACAAATTGTCCGTAGCTTATAACAAGAATCTACAAGGCAAATCTGGTTACTCCGTCCAACTATACTTCCTAAACAATATTGGTAACGGCATCTAATGTGCACCAATGGCTACTTTGTTTGTTCTATGTTGAACCGCCACCAGATACTATTCTTTCACAAGCTTAGCGTTTGTCGCTTAGCCCATCCACGCTAAAGCGATGGATGGGTTTTACGCTCCTTTTTATAAATTACCCTATAAAAGTGTAAAATGAATTGCTCCAAAAGTGTAAAGTGAATTGCTCCAAAAGTGTAAAATGAATTACTCCAAAAGTGTAAATAAATTGCTCTAAAAGAGCAAAAAAACTATTTTTGCATTTGAAAACAACATAAAATGAAATATAATCCGCGTATATCAGATAAGAAATTAGAACGAAAACTCAATGCTTCTGGAGCAGTACTTATTCGCGGCACAAAAGCATGCGGAAAAACAGAATCTGCCAAACAATTGGCGCAAAGCATTTTGTTTGTTATCATTTTCAACTTCAGTTTCTTGATCGGCCCCGTTATAGGCAAACAGTTATAAAATATGAGTGCTACTGCAAAAGCAACCGGTTAAAATAACCTCAATTGCATATCATTATGTGGTTTCTGCTTCTCTGTAGCCAATTCAAAATTGGATATCCTGATGCCGAGCAACTGGACCTGTTTATCATTCAATAATGCATTTTCCAAAATAGTTTTTACACTCTGTATAATATTTTCTTTATCACTGATTAACGTGGTAGATGAAAGGCTTTTTGTCATAATAGTAGAATCGTGAAACTTAAACTTAACCGTAATTGTCCTGCCTTTCAGCCGAGAGCGTTCCAACCTTTCTGATAATCTTTGTGAGCGTGTTTCCAATTCCACCAGCATCGCTTCTTTTGTCGTGAGATCTCTTCTAGGTAAGTATCTTCTACGCTGATGATTACATCTTAAGAAAATAGAAAAGATTAAATCTTACCGTCAATAGCTTTCAGCCAGTCTGAATAACATTGATTTTGAGTCGCTCTATTTGAATGGGGAATAAATTCTGTTCTATGCTTATTTAAAGTTCGCAAAAAGTCAATACCATCATATATTCCTGGCTCAATACCCGCCATATAAGCCGCGCCTAAAGCCGAGACATCAGCCATCACACTTTTGTAAACAGGTTCATTTAATAAATCGGCAAGAAACTGCATAACAAAAGCATTGGATGTAAGACCACCATTTGTCATCAACGCCTTTAGCGGAATTGACGTGTCTTTTTCCATCGCGACAATTACATCTTTAATTTGAAAGGGAATGGATTCCAATGCAGCCCTTACAATGTGATTTTTTGTACTTCCGAAACTCAATCCCAATAGTGAAGCCTTTCTCTCCATCTGCCAGTGTGGAGAACCCAATCCGCTAAAAGCCGGGACTAAATAAACGCCGCCGTTATCACTCACGGCCCTTGCCATCGATTCGGTATCACCACTTTTATCAAATAGATGCAATTCATTTTTAAGCCATTCAATGGTAGCTCCGCAACTTACAATGACGCCTTCCAATGCATAACTTATGGTCTTCTCTGTACTCCAATTAATGGTTGTAACCATTCCATTATTAGAAACAATAGGCCTGTCTCCAATATTCATTAAGATACTACAACCCGTTCCCAGTGTAGCCTTAGCCGTACCTAAGTCAAAACAACCTTCTCCAAAAGCAGCGGCATGAGAGTCACCTATCATAGCGGTAATAGCAATTGGATTCTTAAATAAGCCATCAAAATGCGACTCTCCAAAATAGGCAGAAGACGATTTTACCTCCGGCAGACGGATACCCGTTAATCCAAACTCGTCTATTATTTCTTCATCCCATTGTAGGGATTGAATATTAAAAAGCAAGGTTCTCGACGCATTTGTATGATCAGTTAAGTAACGATCCCCCTTAGTCAATTTATATAAGAGCCAAGTATCTATTGTACCAAAATATGCTTCGCCATTATCAATGGCGGCTTTTATTTTTTCATTGTTGCGAAACAACCAGATTAATTTTGTCGCCGAAAAATACGGATCAATAATCAAACCTGTTTTTTGTTTTATCGTAGCGGAGTACCCGCTTTGTTTCAGATTTTCACATATCTCAACTGAGCGTTTGCATTGCCAAACTATAGCTGGATGCAGAGGTTTCCCATTTTTATCCCAAACGACAAAAGTTTCTCGCTGGTTGGAAATGCCCGCTACAGCTATATCTTCTATTGAATGCTGCTCGGCGGTAAAATTATCCAGGCATTTTTTAACGGCAGCTAAAACATTTTGATAAATTTCCTCCGGATCTTGTTCTACGAAACCATTATCTAAATAAGCCGTATTTAATAGCTCAAGACCACGGGCAACTACCTGTCCCTGTGAATCAAAAATCAAAGATTTTGTGGAACTAGTGCCTTGGTCAATGGCGAGAATATATTTTTGTTTATTCATAACAGATTGTCCAGATTTAGCACAAATAATTTTCAAATGCCTCATTTTCATAACCCAAACCACAATGGAAACTATAAAGATTCGATGCGGAAGTTAAGTATCAGTCCTTAGGGTGTCCAAGTTTATCTATAATTACAGCAAGCAAAATAACAGAACCTTTTACCACCTGTTGCCAGAATGGAGAAACATTTAAAAGAACTAATCCGTTATTCAGTACACCAATAATTACAGCCCCAATAACGGTGCCCAAAATAGTGCCCCTCCCCCCATATAAGGATGTACCTCCGATGACAACTGCGGCAATCGCGTCCAACTCATAACTTGTGCCTGCATTTGGCTGGGCAGAATCTAAACGTGCGGTTACAATAAGACCTGCAATGCCTGCACAGGCACCAGCAAAAGCATACACAATCAGCGTAACTTTTGGAATATTGATACCCGAAAATTTTGCTGCCGTTTCGTTGCCACCAATTGCATAGACGTAACGGCCAAGTTTTGTCTTCTGCATAAGAAAAATAGTAAATACCACAACTACGGCGGCTATCCAAACAGGAACCGGTAATCCCAGGAAGGAGCCTGTTCCAATATAATCGAACTTTGACCCAAGATTACTTATCGGCTGACCATGCGTATATAACATCGTCAAACCCCGCGCAATGGTGAGCATAGCAAGCGTGGCAATAAAAGGAGGTACTTTAAATTTCGTAATAACAAAACCATTAAACAACCCGATAACATACCCAATAATAATTCCTGCTACAACGACACCGAAAACCGTAAACCCAATATAGCTATTCAACCATTGAAGCGCAATGCCATGTTTCAACAATCCGGCAGCGATAGCGCCGCAAAGCGCAAGTATAGAACCGACCGACAAGTCGATGCCCGCAGTAAGTATTACCACCGTCATGCCCGTTGCAACGCAAATATTGACTGCGGTCTGTCGTAGAATATTCAGACTATTTTCGGCAGTAAAGAATTTATCCGAAAGAAGGCTCAGCACAATGCACAACAGTAACAAAGCAATTAATGTCTGGAACTTCTTGATATAATTTACTTGATTTATTTTTGCCATATCAATCTATAAGTAATTGGTTATGATGAATTGCATACTTTAGCATATTTGATTCCGTGGCTTCCGAGACAGGCATATCGGCCGAGAGTTTACCTTCGCACATGACAAGTACACGATTGGCCACAGCCAATATTTCAGAAATTTCTGAGGATACTACAATGAGTCCCACCCCTGTCCCTGCCAATTCTTTTATCAACTTGTATATTTCCGATTTTGCGCCCACATCAATGCCTCGGGTAGGCTCGTCAAGCAATAACACTTTCGGATTTTTTGCCAGCCATTTTGCCAAAACAACTTTCTGCTGCGTACCTCCACTCAGGTTTTTGGCTAATGTTTCCGCATTACGCGTTTTGATGGATAACTGCTTAATATACTTTTCAGAAACAGCCAGGTCTTTTTTCTTATTAATCATAATGCCCCATCGCAGTAATTTATCTAAGATAGTAATACTGATATTGGGCCTTATTGCCAAGTCAAGGCAGAGCCCCTGTAATTTTCTATCTTCCGGAATAAGCATAATACCCGCATTAATGGCATCAGCAGGCGATTTAAATTTAATTGCTTTGGATTCAACCAATAACTCTCCCGAACAAAATTTAGGATGCAAGCCAAAAATAGTTTCCATTAATTCTGTGCGGCCTGCGCCCATAAGACCATACAGACCGATAACTTCTCCCCTGTTCAATGTCAGATCAACATTATCCACTAATTTGTTTGCAGTATTTTCAATGTTTAATAAAGAAATATTTTTTAATTGCAATAGCAACTCCTTTGAAGTGAAATCACTTGTATTTCTTTCAATAAGAATTTTTCTACCGGACATTTTCTCGACCAGTTCGTCTTGCGAAATATCCTTTATTTCGCCACTACCAACAGTCGTTCCATCTCTTAAAACCGTATAGCAATCGGCAATTTGGAAAAGCTCATTTAATTTATGTGAAATATAAACCACTGTTTTACCCTGTGACTTCAACTCATTGATAATAACAAAAAGGTTATCAACTTCTTTATTGGTAATGGCCGAAGTAGGTTCATCCATAATGATGACCTCTGCATTTGTGTGCAGCGCCTTGGCAATTTCAATCAGTTGCTGTTGGCCAACTTTCAATTTGTTGACTAACGTATCGGGGGCTACATTGAGTTTAACACGCTGCAATAATATAGCCGTTTGCTTGCGCATTTTCTTTTTATCCAGAATACCAAAATCATTTATCAATTCCCGGCCTAGAAAAATATTTTCCGTGATACTCAAATGCGGTACCAAATTCAGTTCCTGATGAATAATGACAATGCCGGCATTTTCTGCATCCTTTGTCGAATTAAACTGAACCTTCTCATTTTTAAAAATGATGTCTCCTTCATAGCTTGTATGGACACCGGAAAAGACCTTCATTAAAGTAGATTTACCGGCACCATTTTCTCCAATGATCGCAGTTACCTTACCGGCATGCAATTCAAGGTTGATATTGTTTAATGCCGTTACACCTGAAAACCTCTTCGTAATATTTTTCGCAATGAGCATTAGTGAGAAATTTTTATACTTACCGGAACGATTGCCAAATCTGTAAAATGTACGTGCTCTTTGTTCAATTTAATCGCGCCCACTAAATCAATTTTAACGCCGGGTTTTAAATGCGGCT
>NZ_JBNQGD010000069.1:6341-12831 GCF_050436765.1 Arachidicoccus sp.
TCTAATAATATTATTTAATTCCTTTGAGATATTATTTAAATCCATCGTATTGGAAAAGTCTTTCAATTCAATAAGACCACTTGCATCCCGCAATGTATTACCGTATACAAATTCGGTAACAAGACTCGCATTGAAAGGCTGCTTCGCCTTTACGGTGATGGCGACATCATCTTCATTCACCGCATCAACAATTGCTTCTGCTTTTATCAATGCATAACGAGTGTCTCCTATATCCAAAGAATGCGTATATCTGCTAAAAGCTTCGTTAGGATCCGCTTTTATCAATTGCATCAAAACATTTAGGTCAACAGCACTGTCCAATTTAGCCGGTAATTGCTGGGCCCACAATTTATTAACGAACGCTTTTGCATCAAAATTTCCAGTCACCGCTTTGTTTGCATCACTCAATTTTTTTATATAGACCGAACTGTAACCAATCCATATTATGGCAACGACTATTAATCCGTATTTAATAAATTTATTCATGAAGAAGCATTTTATTTTTTACCATAACCTATATAATCATCTACATTGTTTTTTGTAACCAACTCGACCGCTACTTGAACTTTTCCAGGGAGATCCCTTTTCCCTTTTATATATTCATCAGCCAGAGTAGCCGCAGTTTCGGCAATTAATTTGGGAAATTGCATGCCCGTACAACAAACTTTCCCCGCCTTAATAGCGGCAACTACATCATCGGAACCATCAAAACCAAAGACTTTTACTTTGTCCGCTAAACCATCCGAAACCAGCGCCTGATAGGCCCCCATAGCCATCGCATCGTTGCCACAAAAGACTCCGTCAATACTGGGATGTGCCTGCAAAATGGATTCCATTACGTCCATCGCTTTGTTACGATCAAAATCTGCACTTTGCTGCGCCACCATTTTTAAACCTGGATAATTATCCACCACGCTGTGAAAACCTTTTGATCTAGCCCAAGTATTGTTGTCGCCAACCAAACCTAAGAGTTCTACGTAATTTCCCTTCTTATGTAATTGTTGGACAAAATATTTTCCTATATCCACTGCCCCCGAGTAGCTGTCTGATAATACTTGTGAGGTAGCAACAGTAGAAGAATTTACTTCCCTGTCCATACAAAAAACCGGAATACCGGCAGCTTTAGCTTTTTTTACATTTGCAATAGAACCATCTGCGTCAGTAGGATTAAATAAAATTGCGCTAAAACCCTCTACAATGATATTATCAAAATGGTCACTTTCTAAAGAAGTATTATTTTGAGAATCAAATAGCTTCGTTTCATAACCTAGTGCGCTAGCTTTTTTCGCCGCCTGCTGCCCAAGAAAAACAAACCATGGATTGTTTAGCGTCGACACAACAATAGCAATCATTTTCTTCTTTTTGACCTTCGGCCTAGGACCACATTGTGCAAAAGATAAACAAGCTATTACAATGAAAATTGTTTGGTTAATTCTTTTTCGCATCTTTAATTGATTTTGGTTACTCTTAAGGCCAAATATGGTTTTAAAGGCAACCATATCTTTTTTCTATTTTTACCATAAAAACGATAATCCACTTCTTTCCCAATTTCAAATACGTCTTTTACCGGTGTAATTGTCATGGCCCAAGTGTCGATAATGTCAATCTTATATTTATCCCCTGCAACCGGCTTGGGATAAGAACCATTTTTTGCTGGTATATTAAAAACCCAATTTTCAGGCATTTCCTTGCCAAAATAAATAATATAATCTCCATCGCCAGCGGCTGCGGTCTTGAAATCATGGCTAATATCTGCAGGTTCCAATGGTGCAGGATCCGCTTCCAAGATTTTTCTAAGAAAGGCAGCCCTTTTCCAGCTGGTTCCTCTAAACATTCCTCCTTTAGCCCAAAAGATCGTGTCATTTCCATTGTAGTACTTATAAGCTTCTCCATGCGTAACATAAGTACCGCCTATAGCCCCCATCCACATTAAGTAGGTCATTTCTTCACCACTATAGCGTCCCCAGCGATTCTTCAGGTTTCCTTCGTATCCTACTTCATCATATATCACAGGCTTATGATAAGCATCTCGAAGAATACTGGCCGCACCCCAATTCATTACGGGCGCCTCGTCCTGAATACTTGCATGGGAGAAATACGGAAGCCAGTATTCAAAGTACGTACCTGTGGTGCCATGGATAGAACACAAATGGTGATAAGGATCATTGTCATAGACATATTTTGAAAGTTTGATCCAATCACTATGCGTTTTTGCCTTTACTAAATCCCATTCATTTGCCATTGACCACCACACATTACGAAAGGAGCCTAAGCGCGCGATAATATATTTCAGGTAACGAATATTAACTGTCATAGGAAGCGCGTCAAATCCCCAACGTCCGTGATCATAAGGGTGGAATAATATGAGATCTGCCTGGATCCCTAAGCTGTTTAATGCATCAATTTGTTTTTCAAGCGTTTGAAAAAATAACGGATTAAAGGTCGAGAAATCCCATTTTTTGTGTTGCCCAGTTTCAGTGGCCGAATCTACGTTTAAGACATTAAATGGAAATATTTCAGGTTCCTCTTTTACTAAATCATAATTTTTGGGGAAAACGCACATTCGTAATTTATCAAACCCTGAAGCTTTTAAACTTTTCAGCGTCATCTGTTGCATTCCTTTACTCATATGATTCCATGCATAGGCTGTGGTCCCAACGGGGTAAAATTGCTTGCCATCGGCATATTTAAAATAGTAAGTATTGCTCACGCGCACCATACCATGATTGTCACCGGAGGCCTTTACACAATCAAAGCTTCCTCTTTTAGCATTAAGTGCTCTTATATTACTGTGCGTTGTGTACGTCCAGGTGCCAATTTTTGACGGCATAAAACGTACCCTAAATACGTTGTTGCCGTCATAAAAGCCATCAACTGTAATAGAACTGTCACCATTGATAAAAGTTGCTGTAATATCTACGTCCGTAAACGCATCGCCGTTATAATGGTAATTAAACGACGTTTCGAACCTTCCCCATTGCTCAATTTTTTGCTGTGAAAAGCAAAACAAAGGAAAGAACATACATATCCAACAAATACCTTTTTTACCAAAAGTATTAATCATATACTGTTTTTTAGTTGTTCAACCCCAGATTATGCTGAACCAGTGTCCTTACTACATCAGAAATACCTTCTTTGCTAATTCCATAATGATTAAAAATTTCTTGCTGTGAACCCGTAACAGTATATTCATCAGGAATAGCTAGTATCTTAAAAGGCTTGTATATTTTATTTTGCAATAAATAAGCGGCGCAAGCCTCCCCTAGTCCGCCATAAATACTATGTTCTTCCACCGTTACCACCACTTTACATTTAGTCGCCGCTTTTGCCAACAAATCGGTATCCAGTGGCTTTATCGTATGCATACTGATTAGTGTAGTGGAGATATTTTCTTCTTTTAAAACAAGTGCCGCTTCCAATGCGGGATAAACGGTTTCACCACAAGCAACGATAAGGACATCATCACCTTCGGTGATTATCCGACCTTTGCCAAATTCAAATATTTCATCAGCCGACGCCTTTAAATGAGGCATTGGTTTTTTGCCGAATCGTAAGTAAACAGGCTTATCAGTTGCTGCAGCTAATTCAATGGCCTGCTGCGTTTCATAGTTGTCCGCCGGTGCAACCACAATAATATTATTAATCGCTCTTAAAGCAGCATAGTCATGTAAACTATGGTGTGTCGTACCCAAAGCACCGTAGCTTACTCCGGCACTGATACCTACAATATTTACTGCATTATTGCTATATGCCACGTCATTTTTAATCTGTTCAAAAGACCGAGCAGTGAGAAAGCAAGCCGGCGAAGTCGCAAAAACTTTTTTACCACAAGAAGCAAGGCCCGCGGCTACTCCTACAAGATTTTGTTCGGCAATGCCAACTTCTACAATTTGTTCAGGAAATTTTTTACCAAAAGGCACTAATTTACCTGAGCCGCGACTGTCGCTGGTTACAGCAATAATGTTTCTGTCATTTTCAGCCAGTCTTTGTAGTGTTTCGGAATAAACTTCCAAGTTTGCTTTATAAGGCAATGTATTTATATATTCAGCCATAAGTTCTATTGATTTCCTAAAAAATTAGCTCCTAAATATTTATTGAATTAACGAGGCAGCACGGTCTAATTCATTCATCGCCTGATCGAATTCTTCCGGTGAAGGAACGCCATGATGCCACTTTAACTGGTTCTCCATATAGCTTACACCTTTCCCTTTGGTGGTATGGGCAATCACGACGCTGGGTTTTCCTTCTTCAAAAGGGATGGATAGTAACACATCTTTTAGTGCTGCGATATCGTTACCATCAACCTCTTTTACAGCCCATCCAAACGCTTCCCATTTTTTATCTAAAGGATCAGTACTACACACATCTTTTGTCGCTCCTGTTATTTGTAATCCATTTTTGTCAACAATTGCACAGAGATTGTCGAGTTTATATTGTGCAGCACTTAAAGCCGCCTCCCAATTACTTCCTTCCGGCATTTCACCATCACCCAGTAAGGTATATACCTTATAATCTTTATTGTCCAATTTTGCAGCGATGGCCGTGCCTGTTGCTATTGGCAGGCCGTGGCCCAAAGCGCCCGTATTTTGCTCTACACCATGCACTTTACGTGTGGGATGCCCAATATAATGTGACTTGTATTGGCATAAAGTATTCAAGTCCTCTTCAGGAAAGAAACCCTGATCAGCCAAAACCACAAACAATGCCTCCACACAATGTCCTTTACTTTGAATATACCTGTCCCGATCCGGTGACGAAAAATTTTCAGGTGATACATTCATCACCTCATTATACAATACATTTAAGATATCCGTACAAGAAAGGCTCCCGCCGGTATGCCCTGCTTTGGCTTTTACAATGTATTGGAGTATCTTCTTACGATACTCGATTGATTTTTGCTTCAATTCTTTATTTGTCATTTTCACATTTTCATTTCGTTACAAACGAATAATTAATCTTATTAGCTAAATAAATACATTAAATTCCCGTTCAATCTTGACGCCGTGAATAGAACAACAGCAATTTATTCGTGAGAATAAGTTTCCCATCCCAAATAGTTCTCCATGGCTTCTTTTAATATGCCAGCTGTTTTACTGGCATTCATTACAACATGATGTTCAAAACCGTTGCGACATACATATTTCATTAAGCCCTGCAAATTATTTATTTGTGCTACCGCACGATTACCAAAGGTCTTTAAAGCATCATTGGTGAGTTCTCCTTCACCTATATAAGCCCTAATCTTTCCATTAAAGTCGTCTGTGCTGATGCGGCCATAAGTAAGGGGCATGGCAGGTGTACGACCATCGAGCGCGCCATAAGTATTTTCTGTTCCAACAGTAGTCCCCAATATAGGCGCAGTACTCATCGAGATATCAGGCAAGAATGACTTGGCCCAATTACCGCAATGAAACAATACACATTTGGAATCATCATCGGCATAGTTATTATTCCAATCTACCAATGCACTGGGCGAGCCGCTCGCCAACTGCATAGCATACATCGTTAAAGTACCTGTAACATCCACCTCACAAGCACTCGGTAACATATTCTCGCTCATCATACTCATACTAGTGCATACATTACAACCATAGTTTTGTTGCAACGATGTCCAGCATTGAATGGCTGTACAATCAAGGGCGTTAGCCTGCATAAACTCTCCTAATACCACATCAAGCTTCGCTATCTGAACTAGCTTTTCATTGGGTGTTTTGCCGGTAGGTGTATAGGCATGTATTTTCTCAAGTTTGTCTTTGACTGATTGATCATTAGCAGTAAGCTTGTTGGCGTTGCCCAATATTTCTGACAAGTCAACAGTTGTTACAGAAATCCCATTACGTTGTAATAATTTTTCACTGTACCGAACAGTGTTAAATGCGGTGGGTCTTGCCCCCACAGCTCCAATGCGTACTGTCCTAAGGCCCTTTACAACCCGGCAAACGGCAATAAAATCTAATAAATCTTTTTTAAAAACTTCATCATTTAACGAAGTAACATGTTTAGTGGTAAGCGAATACTTAATCCCATATTGGTATAAATTATTACAGACTGAGATTTTGCCGCACCAGGCATCCCGTCTATTTACGACGTCTAATTTATTTAGCTCGTCCGGATAAGCCTGAATAAGCACAGGCACGTTAAGCCCAGCCAATTTTAAAGTCTCTGCTACACCTTTTTCATCACCAAAATTTGGCAAAATCACCAGTACGCCGTCTATCTCATCTGCATGCTTTCTAAACAAAGCAGCACATTTTTGTGCCTCTGCAAAGGTCTCTACCCCTCCTAATTTGGAGTCTGCTTCACTAAGCATGACCGGGCTTATATGCAGTTGCTCAAAAAAAGCAATTAACTCTTTTCTCGCTTCAGCCACTAATTTATCCGGGAAAAAATCACGATTGCCAATGATTACACCCAATGATGCTTGATTATTTTTCAACACTTTAAAGTTTTATAATTTTAAAAATTTTATTGTAAGAGATAACCGTATTTA
>NZ_JBNQGD010000070.1:0-8088 GCF_050436765.1 Arachidicoccus sp.
TATGGTTCTATCAGCCTGCTCTAAACTTGTATGATGTCTAGTTAGGCTTCCACCATCAAGATCATATGTCATAAGATTAACAAAGTCGAGATATTGTGCAGCCTGTCCCATATTTGTTGTTTGTAAAAAAGCGGGAAAACCACCAACTGCGGCCGTCAGCAACTGTCGTCTGCCAGTTTGCTCCTGCAAAGAGTCTAATGATTTTCTCAAGGCTCTAAACATCCTCGTAAAGTTTTGTTTATCTTCTGAGCGATAAATATTATCCATCGCTCCCTGCCGGCCAGGATATTCCCAATCGATATCAATACCATCTAGATTATATTTTTGAACAATAGCGACCGCACTATGTGCAAATGCAATACGAGAAGTATCTGAAAAAACAGCATCTGAAAAATTTTTACTCCAACTCCACCCTCCAATAGAGATTAATATTTTGATAGAAGGGTATTCCTTTTTTAAAGCAGAAAGATTTTTTAGATTTACAGTATCAGTCCTTAAATTACTTAAAACTGCTCTATTTCCTAAAACATTTACAAATGCATAATTGAGATGTGTCAGCTTAGCAGGATGTATCATATTCATATTTACCAAACCACGATACCCTCCCACATATCCTATGATTACTGGCTTCGGTTTTTTCTGTGCATTTGCCGGATTGATAAACGCAAAAGATATTGTGCACATAAATAACAGGCTACTAATTGAAAATATTCTTTGTCCGAATTTCATAAAATGTAGCGTGAAACCCACTGATGCCGATAGACTCGGCGGGGTAAGCGACACGCTAACGCCTTTACGATTAAAAAATGGCGACATCTTCTGGTATAAAAAAAACATTTGATTATTCGCATTGTAAAATTGACGTTGAAAATTAAACTTTTATCTACTGACCAACAGGATAAGTTGCTTGTTGCTACTATTGGGAAAACAAACGCCGTTTGCAATGTTATATCTATGTGGCGATTTTAAGCTCCATCACGAAATCTACCATCCTTAGAAGGCTGCTTTTACGCCTTCTTCGCAAATGCTTATACGCTCTGCTGCTAAGGTTGCATCTTTGTATTTAGAAATAAAAATATGCACTTAATTTTCCAGTATCTCAACTTTGAACAGCGATTGATGACCCGTTACAAATAATGTTTGATGATCTCTTCCACCAAAAATCAATCCGGTAGGCCGTTCGGGAATTTTTATCTCCTTTATTTGTTCACCATTTTTATTGAATACATATACCTGCCCGTCTGCGATAAATACATTCCCTGTTCCGTTTGTGGCTGTGGCGAAATTTCCTTTTTCCGCAAAATCTTTGCGGTTAGATACATACCCTTCCCGACTTACAGATAAGCTAACAGTTCTTTCATTATACTCGTCCGAAATATATAATGGTTTTCCGGGGAAAGCTTCCGCTAATGAGGTGGCCCTTGCAAGGTCATATACTATTGGGATAACGGTTACACCATCCGGTGCTACCCAGCACCACTTTGCACTGTCAACAACGACCAAATTAAAATCATGATAATCTCGCCAGCGATGTGCAGGGTAAAGTGCTTTATAAATATTTTTTATACTTCCCATTGGCGTCTTTCTTAATAAACGAATTGATTCATCAGGATGACTGGGGTCAATGGAATAAACCCAGGTTGCAAAACCCGAATTTCCCCAGCCACTAAAAGATGTACCTGCAGCATCAGGTGGATTTCTAAAGACTTCAGGCTTTCCTTTAATAAGATAACCTGACTTAGGTTCATACTTAAATACGACTAACAGGTTATCGTTCTTATCACAAGCGAGTGAGAGTGGTTGCCAAGGATAATCGCCTAATAAGCGAATTGTTTTTGTCGACGCCAACCATTGATATATACGATTCGCCCCGGATTCGCAGAAATAAATATTTCCTTTACCATCACTACACATGCCTTCGGCAAATTGAAATCCGGTAGCCAATTGCCGGACAGGATTTTCAATTGACTTTTTCTGTTCGTTATCATCATTTATCAGTAATTGTGCTAATTCCCAAGAACAAACTTCTTCACCCGACTGCATATCGAAAACAGTGTTGGTACTCGTATATTTTGTCTGTGCATAATTGTGCACATTAAGAAACTCAATATCTTTTGAATACCAATTGCGTATGGCATAAGGATAAGGTTTAGCCACTCTTATAACACGAAACATATAAAGATTCGCAAAAAGCATATGGTCGCAATTTTCCAATTCTATCGGTTGACAATCAGAACTTTCACGGCTCTCTTCCTCTGTTTGTAACGCAAATACACTCCAACCTGAAACATTTTTGAACCGTACCTCATTGTGTACATGGTGCTCAACAGATAAGCCATAAATATTTCCTTTCGTTGCGGTGTTGGATATGTATACGCCGTTTGTGGCATAAGTATTTGCCGTCCATATATTTTTAAAAATACCGCCGCCGCCATTCGTGATCCAAAGGCTCCAATATTGTGTATCCCAAAGGCCTGCTGTGCCCATTTTGTAGGGAGATTCCTGGCCTCCAAACTTTGTATTACCCATGCTTCCATGCCCACCAATAAACTTAACATCATTGAGATAAGATGCTGCTCCAGCCATCCATTTACATGCTACTGCACGCGGGTTGCTAGCACCTGTAGATAAACCAATACCGCTTATTATATTTGTTCCGCCCATAGAAGTTTCGATCAATGGCACAGGTCCGCCAAAACCGCCAAAGGCTTCCGTATTTTCCGCAAGAAAAAATTGCGTAGAAATTGGATTGAGTCCGATCAACACCGTCCGTTCGTTCAATTTTATTGTTTGACTTACACGATACCAACCTTGTGGTACATAAATCACATTGTATTTGTCAATAGCAGACTGTATGGCTTTTGTGTCGTCTGTTCTTCCATCTCCTTTTGCCCCCAAAGATTTCAGATTTACCCAACTGTCCATTGATGGCAATACAGGGATATCAATTTTTAAGGAAGAAGGAAAAACTTTCAAAGGCTCGATACTTGCTGTGGTTTTATAAACAGGTTCGGCATTTATACCATCCTGCACCAACCCATTAGTAAAATCACTTACACTATACAACTCAGCTTTATCCAAAATAGATTTTTTACTTTCGCGATAAGACGCGAATACCGGCACATTGCGGCAATTGATATTGCGCAAGTTAATTTGGGTATTTGGATTTCCGGCATTGCTAATGACAATCGCCACTTTACCAACATTATCAAAGAGGCAATCTTTCATAAATAGTTTTTCCCAAAAACCCGAATCAATTGCTATCACCACGGGTACGTTTTTTGCATGCATTCTTACAATGGTAAGTCCAGCTTCCTGCGTTTTAATTGCAGCTTTTTTCTGTCCTTCAAAATACGTGTCAAGCATCATAAACTGCCATCCTGGAGACGTTTTAGTTGTATAAATTCCATAATCCCCGCCAAAGAAATGCACGTCTTCCATTTCATTGCCTACATCATACATACCGGCTTTACCATTGCCGGCGTAAACATTCACGTGCGCTATAAAACTGTGCTGTGCATAATGCGTCCGCAAAGCCACAGCCTGCGGATTGCCATCTTCTATCTTTAAATTGATATTTGACATAGCACTATAAAAAGTGCTTGCGCCGGCATCGTCAGGTGTACCTCCTTTCGCTACTAAATTAGAAGTAAACCAAAACATATATTTTGCCCACCCTTTATCAGACTTATCAAGCTGTTGATACCCGGGAGAATGCTTAGCAAGTACAATCAATGGGCGTGTTTTACCATAACCAATCAAACGGACTGCTGCAGGAATGTAAATAGTTTTGCTGATAAGATATGTACCTTCCGGAATAAATAATACACCAAAATTGTATTTCTTTTTCACCTGATTAATGGCTAATTGCAACGCATCTGACACGTCTGTTTTTCCGTCTGCCTTTATATCAAAATTTTTTGGTGTAAAATAAACTGCCAGCGAGTCTTCCATTTGCATAGGATAAAAAGACGCTATAGCAGCTCCCTGACTTTTGCTTTTTTGCGCAAAGCAACTTAGAGATAATGCCAGGCAAAATGTTGTCACAAGAGGAAAAAATTTCATCACTTTATACTATTTTTAATCGTTTTTATTTTATAAGATTAATACTTACAAGTGCTTTCAACCATTGCAGTCACTGCTTGTAAAAACCAAGCCGCATGCGGAATCCATTGTTCAGTCCACCGCCACTCATTGCCATCATCGCTCAGTTTAAATTCAATGCCGCTGCCATCATTTTCTTTTCCTGTAATGCCGTTGGATATGCCGCCCCATTCAGATCCGTGACCATAATTTGAATGCATATAAGGCACATTATATTTACCAAAGCCATACATAAAACACATTTGATACGGATTGCACCCTAATATCCAATTCAACTGTTGCGATGCATATGCAGCCAATTTATTTTCAACTCCCCAATTTCCCTTAGCAGGATATACCAATCTCCCTCCAACAATAGCAGCCGTAGCCAAGGAAGCCAAACGTGCATCTTCCCCTTGCCACCACCATCCGGAAACATTATCGTGTGGAATAAAAAACCCTTCTTTTATTTGCCCGTGAAAATTAAAGGTTTGCCTTGCATAACCAAAAGGATTAGAGATGTCATTGGTTACTCGAATATTATAATCCAAAGCAGATTTAATTGTGTGAAGCGCTTTTTCGCGTAATACTTTATCTTTTTCTATATCTAAATAACGAGCAAGAGCCACAATTGGTAAGCCTGCATCAGAAGCATGCCAATAAATTCGTGTGCTATCATCTGCCCTAAAATATCCAAAAGAAGTAATACGCATATTCAAGTTTTGCGCACGCTTACGCGCCTGCCTTTTATACAAATCTTTGCCAGTGGCTATCCACAACTCCGATGCAGCCATTAAAGCGCAATAATCATCAATAATATTTTCTCGATGGTTATCATCATATTTTACATTATTCACCAACAAATTTTTAAACGCTCTTTCCGCACCATTTAAGTATTGCCGAGAAGTAAAATCGCCATGTCTGTTCCAACACGAAATTCTGGCTAGAGCCGCAATCGCCATCCCCGCACCTTCTCTGAAAGCGCACTGATAATCATTGGTAGTAACGCTATTGGCTTCAAGACCAACGACTTTGCGTGCATTAGGATCTTTATTAAAATAGCTAAAGACAACCATGTAGAAAAAATTACTATCAGATAAAGCACGCATCATATAATCCGCTCCCCATAAAGCTTCCTCTTCAACCAAATCTTTAACGCCCCATTTTTGTAATAGTTTAGGTATTTTTTCCACTGTACTAATTAACGACCAGGTCACCAACCCCGTTTGTTGAGGCGACATAAAATTGGCGTAGGCCAAGTGAGAGAAATATTTACTCACATCTCCCGATGCATCACACCAACCACCACGCATATCGACTGTCCTGCCGCTGCCATTAATAGGCAAATGACTGTCTGCAGTTAATTCCTGTGGTGTATTGGCCCTCTGTTTGAAGTAATAATGCACAATGGCTGGAATGGTCAATTTTGCCAATCTGTTTTTCCCGATTTCAAAAGATGGAGATACGATATTCACACCATCTATCTTAAGATTTATTTTATAGTTTCCCTCTTTTTGAAAGCCACTAAAATCAGCATCGTAAAAAGTAGCATTGGGCATCCACTCCTTAATTTGTTGGGGGCTACTTAGCTTAGCTATGAAAACAACTTTTCCTAAAGAATCAATTACAGAAAATTGTGTATTGTTATCCAACGGGAAGTCTGAACTTATAACAGCTTTCTTAACAGCCATTACATCATACGCTACCTGATTAACATAGATGATGGGCTGCGCAGCAACTTTTAAAAACCCCGCGAAAAAGAAAATAAGTAACCAAGATTGTTTCATGCCGATTTATAAATTGATGCTGTAAAACCCTAAAATTGTTAGTTTTTGGAAATGTAAGGCGTTAATTTTTTTGTACCTGTGCATAATCAGTATAAGACTTAAAAACCTCGTAAGAGACCCAGCGAGTGTACGTGGGGACGGGTAAGACCTCTACCTCCACAGAAGTAATAACCCTAAGTGATGCACGAAGCTAAAAAATCTTTAGTTTTTTGGTAGTTCAGATATAATGAATCTACTATTTGCGTCCTGCCAGCCAAAACAAACTGTTCAGAATAAATTGGTCTTGCGTTTTATTGGCAAATGTGTAAGACAAAGTGCGGTTCGTATTATCATATTTATGCTCATAATCCATATCATTATGTCCCATATTTACATAAACCATTTTATATTTTTTGTTTGTCCATGCAACCGGATAATAGCCGCTATGCCATATCTCACTTTGTTTTGGACCTGTTCCTAATGGAAAGCTTGAGGAGTCGATAGACAATAAAATAGCTATATCCGGATTATTTCGCAAGTCGTTGCTCCAGCGATACCACTCATTGGGCTGTGATTTAAAAGTCGTCGGTAAGTTTTTAGTCGCCGGACAACTTTTATCTTCCACACGAAGGATGGCTGAGGTAGGCCGCCAAGTATTACTTACGTACTGACCACATCCTAAAAAAATATCATGATACCAATGCCAATTATCCGGCACCGCAGAATTGTCCAAAGAAAATGCTGCAAAATGAAATCCCATCCATGCTCCGCCATTGTTCATATAGCGTTCGAATGCCGCGCGCTGAGCAGGTTTTTCGGGTCTTGTATCGAGAAAAAGAACCACTTGATAATGTGTCAGAAAACTATCGTTAAGGTTGTTCCAATTGTTGATAGAATCATAGGTAAAATGATACTTTTTCGCCACCATAGGAAACCATTTGTTCGCCTCGTGTACATAACTGATATGTGCCAAATCATTTTTTCCCGTAAAAAAAGCAATTACATGAAAGGTCTTTCCTTTTGCAAGATGATTTTCGAAGGAAGATGGCTGCTGCGAACTATCCTTTGGGAGACAATGATTAACCGAGGCATTCAGACATGCTGAAAATAACAGCAATAGGGTAAGGAAGCAAAGCTTGCATTTCATAATTTGATTTTTAATTTAGATAGGAAAATGATCTTATCAATATAAGAGCCTAATTAAAATACCAAAAAAATAACCATTTAAATTTGCCCTTTTGTTTAACAAAAGCAGGCCCCAAAATCACGAATCCGTTGAGGGTTGCATTGAAGCCCAAAAAATAGCATTTCTAAACAAAGTGGTATAAAAATGGTTTTGGAAAAGTATAGGCGAGTGTCCCATAAATATATATACATTCCTTGCTTTTACATGTTCATTAGTCCACACCACGGGATGATCGTCGCCCATTTTTATATTAGAATCCGGCACATAAGACGATTCGTCAACTGTTGCCAATACATGTACATTGGGTCTCGGGCTTTTGTTGTAAGTGTACCATTCTTCCTTGCGGATAATAAAGGATTTGGGAAGTCCACACATAACCGGATGTGAGCTATCTTCCACATCCACATTGGCCGCTGCAAAGGTGGCGATATAATTTTTAAAACGAATGTCACCCATGAATTTAGAAAACCAATCCCACATAGGATAACCGTCAAACTCTCCCAAAAGTGTTGCATGATGAAACCCGATCCACCCTCCTCTTCCTCGATCTATATAACGCTGAAACGCTTTTGCGGCCTCATTTTTCCAAGCATAAGGAGGATAATCTAATTGAATAAATAACTGGTATTTTGACAAATAACCATCATCAATAGAATCTGTGTTTTGAATATAATGAATCGTAAAATTGCTATCTGCCGCAAGCTTGTTTAGCCACTGTTTTGCCGCCAATGAATATTCAATATGATGTCCCCCATTTTCGTACAAAGCCAAAACACGAAAACGTGGAGAGGCTATTTGTGATTTACCCGAGGCACTTAATAACAATAGTATAACGAAAGCAAAAATTACGGAAAATGGAAATTTCTTTTTTTTTTTTTTCATCTATAATTATTGGGCTGTATATTTTACTACAGCCCTTTGTAAGCATTAAAAAAAAATATTTCCCCTTTATTTAAAATAAATATCCGTAGCTTTTATTCCTGTAGTTCCTAAATTGTTTCCACCCGACTTAATGGTGATATAATAAGTACCGCTGGTTGGGAATGTAATTGT